>JAQSDP010000018.1 GCA_029945985.1 bacterium
AAAACGGGAACACCGGTCATCTACGGCGACGGACATCAGTCCCGCGATTTCACTTACATCGCAAACGTGGTCGACGCGAACGTGCGGGCTCTCGAAGCGACGGGCGGAAATGGGCAGGTAATGAACGTCGCTAACGGCGAAAGAGTATCACTACTGGAATTGGTCGACGTAATGAAAACCGTCACTGGCCGGACCGATATCTCAGTGGATTTTCAACCGGAACGTAAGGGCGACGTGAAGCACTCTCAGGCAGACAATAACCGAGCCAAGGAATGGCTCGGTTATACGAAGCTCGTCGGATTAGAGGAAGGCATCAAACGGACGATCGACTGGTGGAAAGCAAGCCGCTTCGCCAAAGAATAGGTTCTCTACTTAGCCCCGAACACCGCATCATCGATCTTCGAGTTGATCAGAATATCCTTCGCCTTGAAATTGGCATAAGCCGTGATCGGGCCGAGGTCGAACCGCTGCGAATACCGCTCGGGAACCGTTATCCCATCCACAACTCTATATTTATCAATTGCGATGGAGGTCGTAAAAGTTCTCCCGTTCATCTCGTACGCTGATTCATATGAGCTGATGAGTCCCGTTTTCTCGTCGAGGTAAAAATCTGTGTAGAAGCCGTCCGGAGCGGTGAGCCGAAATCCTTTTTCCTTCCGCTTCCCCACCGGGACGGGACTCACCACATATCCGTTGTCGCCAACCCTTGGCAGCAGCGGAAAGCCGAGGGTGGTAACCGGCGGAAGCGTGATCCCATTCAGCGAGGATGACGTATTCGTACCGTCGAAGGTCTGCTTTATCGATTGGAACGTCGTCTGAATATCGAGGATATACTTGTCGCCGGAGATGACGGTCGAGAAGCCGCCCGGAAGAGACTGAGTCTGTACGGTGACATCGACGCCGCCCTTGATAACAAGAGTCTTTATCGTCTTGAGCTTGGCCCCACCGTGAGCGTCAAATGCCGCTTTCGCAGCCGCTCCCGCATCGATCAAAGGCTTGGTACCCTTGGTCATCTCCTCAGATTGGCCAGCAGCAGTGAACATAGCAGACAAAAGTAATAACACGGCGAAACAGTTCTTCATTTTCTAGCTCCAAGAGAAATGGGCGAGAGATCAAGAGATCTTCGCCCATTACTGTCAATGGTCCTGATTGTAATCGATTCCGCAGCTACCAGCTAAACCGAGCCTGCAATTCAATCCTTCGATTCGCCGATCCGCCGCCGCCGCCGCCTCCTCCGCCACCAAAGCCGCCAAAGCCAAAGAAGCCTCCTGCTGTCGAGGTGTACTCTCCAAATCGGCCTGAAGCTATGTTGCTGATCGGTGCCGCCAAATTAACCTTATTGAAAAGGTTGTTGAAGTTGATGCTTAGGTTCAGGTTGTACGGTTTGCGTTCATTGCCGCCGCCGAACATCCCGCCTCGACCGCCGCCCATTCCGCCGCCACCGCCGCCCGGACCACGTCCTCCAACACTGGGAATTCCTCCCGCACCGGGAGCCCCTTGCCCACCTGCGGTCGACGAGCTGCCCTCAGTCTTGCCGAAGCCAAATGTTTTACTGACTCGCAAGTTCACGTTGATGAACTGCGGTGCACGTCCAAAATTTCGCGGGACGATCTCATCGGGATCGTATTCGGCCACATCGCAGTACGAGTATGAGAGCCCAAGCTCATTGCAGCGTGATCCAAGTTGAGCGAACGTGGGACGTTCCGTAAACTGGCGGTCACCGTTGGTATCTATGCCGGTGATTATGTTGAACGCCCGGCCGGAATTGTAGTTGATGAACGGGCTCAGGGAGATGCCCCAAGGTGCGTTGAAATTCCCGCCGATCACGAAGCTATGTCGGGTGTCGAAGGAAGCTCTACCCCATTCACCGGAAAGATCATACGTATACGCGGGAAAGCCTCCGTCAGTATCGTTGTTGGAGAAACCAAGGCTGTAGTTCGCGAAGATCGAATACCTCGGATTGAAGTTCGATCGAACATTGAAATTGAATCGGGCCGTCTTTAGCGTTCCCGAGGAATCGTATTCATATATTGGCCCACTGGTTGGATCGGGCAAGGGAGCATTAACGCAAAGCGTCGGAGTTTGGCATATTGGCGAATTAACGTTGATCTGACGAATGAAATTGTTCGTCTGTGATTTTACGTAGGTCGCCGCAAATGTAGTACGGCCGGGCAACTGCCGTTCAAAGCTTATCAAGCCTTGATATGTCAAAGGCACTTTCAGGTCCAACGCGGTAGTTCGTATAACGCTCGATCCCGGAACGGCCGCCTGAATCGCTTCAATAGTTGGAACACCGGTAACACCATCGAGCGTGAACACAGGCTGCGACAATAACGCAATTGCCGCGGCTCGACGGACCGGGTCAGGGTCGTTAGCACTCACAACGTAGTTGACCTGGTTCGTTCCGTTGAACCGGAGGGTCTGAAGCGTCGTATTCTCGCTGAACCGGTCATAGAAAACACCGAACCCGCCGCGGATGACTGTTTTCGGAGCGCGTGCTCCTCCCGCTCCGGGTGACCATGCGATCGCAAACCGAGGAGCGAAGTTAGTGTTGTCGCTTATATTAGTCTGGTTCTCGTAGCGGAGGCCGGCGCTCAGGGTTAGTCCGGGACTTATCCGCCAGTCGTCAGTTATGAAAAGGCTATAGTCTGTTCTCGAAACACTCTGCTCAGGATTTCCAGCGGTGATCGAATATTGGATCGGGATGTACCTGCCTCCCAATCCGAGGATCGCACCCCGATATTGCTCAAGGGGCCCGATTCGCGGAATTACGACCGTGCATCCATTCTCCCCGACAACGGGACAACCGGCAGGGCTTCGTACTTCAGAAGACCCGGCGAATGAAAAGCTGCCTCCAAACCCGCTCTCGGAGCGATCTGTCAGCAAGTTACGGCGAACTCTCGCACCGAACTTTACTGAATGCTGGCTGCCGATCGAAGTCGTTGTGTAATTTTGGAGCTCCCAAGAATTACGACGACTAAAGGAGTCACCGATCGTCGCACCGCCGCCGGAGAACGCGTCAGATACGCTGATGGCGGGAATAGAATTGTCACCAAATCGCGAGTTCTTTTCCCAGTCGATCTCAAACCGGGTCTCATTGACCGTCGTCGGATTGATGATCATTGTTTCGGTCAGCCTGAACTCGTGCTCCCGGTTGGTGGAGTCATAGGCTCGTGTCGGGAGCGTTAGGCCTCCGATGCCCTGATTCTCGGATGAACCGCTCTGATAGCTGTACCGAGCGACTAAAGTGTTGTTGTCGTTAATTGCATAGTCGAAACGCGGACTGATCGAAAACCGCTTGTTAGGAACCTGAAAATCCTCTTGAAAGGCGATCGGGTTTAAGTTCGAATCGAGCACGACTGCGTTTACGATCGTATTCGAATCATTAGTACGGTTGTTGATATCAAGGAAGTACGATGCCTTGCCTTTCACGATCGGACCCGAGATGTTTCCGCTAAAGATTCGGGTCTGGCTCGGAGCTCGATTAAGGGCGAAGGGATTACGTGAATTGAGACTCTCGTCGTTGAAGTTTGCCGATACGTTTCCGCGAAACTTGTCTGATCCGGCCCTTGTAAGTATCTCGATTCGGCCAAAACCGAGCCGCTCGTACTCTGCTGAAAACGGATTCTGATTGATGCGTACCTCGCGGATCGCCTCCTTCGGAGGAATACGTCCACCGGTAAAACCGTCGATATAGATCTGACCTCCGTTGGGGCCGGCCGAGGCACCTGCAAGGGCCTGAAGCGCCGCCTCAAGCTCATCGGGATCGTCGGGAAGTGCGTCTAGTTCCTTTTCACCAAGAACCGTTGTACCTGCACTGTTGTTCGGATCGGTGCTAACGGAGTTCGATTCCGAAACCTCAACCTGCTCTTCCATCACCTCAACGGTCAAAGGAACGGTCAATTCCGCACGCTCGCCGGCCGTTACCACGACCTCAGTGTTCTCATAAAGAGCGAAATTGGTTGCTTTCACCTTCACGGTGTAGGTTCCCGGAGCTAAGCCCGTAACCGAGAATTCGCCGCGCTGATTGCTGGTAGCGGTCTTTTCGGAGCCATTGGCCGCAACTACCGTAACGGTTGCTCCGACCACGACTGCGCCGAAACTGTCCTGCACAGCGCCGCCCAAGATTCCGTTCGCCTGACCGAACGTCACCGGCGTGACCCCGAGGAACAAGGCCAAAGCCAATATGGAGAGTCTTAATAATTTCATCGTATTAGTCCTGTGTTAACGGCGACTCAACAAACTTCAGCGAGAACACCGGATATCAAAAAATAAACCGCTTTAGAAATCGAATCCGTCGAGGCCGGGAATCGTAAATGTTTGGCCGCCTGCCCCACCTCGGCCACGGCCGCCTTGGGCTGCCGCCTGCATCTGTGCTGCTTGAAGAAAAGGCCCGACGCCGGCTAAAAGTTTGATCGCATTGATCTTCTGTGAGGTGCCATTCTTAGAGCTAGATACAGCAATAACGTCACCTGGCTTGAGGTCGGCTATCGAGATGACCGGGAAACGCTCGAACATGTCGTCGATCCCCCCGCGAGAGCCACCACCCCCGCCCGTGGGCCTGCCTTGTCCACCGCCGAGACCTGCTCCAGCCGGTCGCTGCCCCCCGCCTTGACCGCCCGCGGGAGGCCCACCTGCCGGCCGAATTCCGCCCTGGCCGGGCTGGCCCGCTCCGCCGCCCATTGCACCCATTCCGGCGAGACGTTGTGCCATCTCCTGTGGAAAACGCTTGACCGCTGAATTCGGAGTAATCGCGATTGTCACATCCGTATTCGTACCCGCCTGCGTAACGATTACCTCGTTTGCTGCGACATCCACCGACTTAATGGTCCCCGCAACGGTCTGAAAAGCTCCTGTCAGAATTTCCTCTGCGATGAAAGTTGTACCTTCCGCTCCTCGATCTCCAACAGCTCTGAGCATATCGCCCGGTTTAATATCGCCGATCGTGCTCTCGATTGCTTCGTTATATCGCACAGAATCTTGTTTATATCGCTTGAAGATCGCATCGGCCTTTGGCGTCACCATGACGGAGGTCGTATTCATCAATCCCCTAACTTCGATCGTTACCTGGTTGGTTGCAGGATTTACGGACACGACGCGGCCGCTGATCCCACGAGTCGCCCAACGCTCGGTCTCTTTCGCGTTCTTTTGGGCTATGTCTGACTTCGACATCAGGTAGACGGCTCGTGCCGGAAGTACCTTCTTGTCATCACCGAAAACTCCGGTTACGAGGAGCTTGTCACCATCCGAGATATCCGAAAGCTGCGAGGCTACCGCGGCCTTAAGCACGGGGTTCTCCGCTGGTACGCGTTTGAACTCGGTCGATGTCGAGAGCGTAGCTTCGATCTCACCGTCTTTCGTCCTCAGAACGATCTTGGATTCGCCGACCGACACGACATCGCCGGTCACAACCGACGGCTTCGGTGCTCCCTGCGCGAAAACACCCGAGACAACGCCGAAAACAGCGACTATAAAGAGGGTTAGAATGGATCTTGACATTATTAGTTATACGAAAAACTTCTGACAAACTTACGCCTACGGGCGCAGAGAAGTTGCCCAAGACAATAAGACGTAGATTCTATCGCACGGGTTTGGTCAATTCTGTAAAGATTTGTAAGAAATAGTGTTGCAGCGTCAACTTGGATGAACCGATGTGGTATTGCGGGCAGTAATGACGAGACCGACTCCGGCGGTGAAAACCGCCAGCACAGCCAGGATCCAGAGGTAAGGCAGCGAAAGGAGAATTGTCCAGACGAGTACCCCGAACAAGATCGCGACCGTCTCGTTTGATCTGTAATTGGGCAACAGATGCTTCTGGATGTATTTCCCAATACTTAGCTGAAGCGTGACGCGTCCGAAAAGGTATGCCAGCATTAGGAGGCCAACAACCATTAGCCATACGACCACACTCAGGTACTCGGGAAGAGCCGTCGAGGCGGTGGAAACGAGCAGCAGCGAGCCGATGAGTCCCGCCAATCCGAGTACGGCGATCTTTGCAGAAGAGAGTTTGGTCCGAACGATGGCACGGCTAACCGCACCGGGAGCGATCGTTGAAAAGCCTAAGGTAACGACGAACCAAAATAGTGCAGACAAGATGCGCTGCGCAAAGAATGTCGGGGTCATCGACGGAGACAGGATCGACTCCGGATTGCGACCGAGATTGCGGAGTTCGTCCTCAAGGATGCCGAAGACAATGGTCTCCTTTCCCGCACTCCTTAATGGATGCTGACCGTCGGGTTTATACGCCCCGCCGATCACGATAACGTCGCCGCCGATGAAAGCCCCTTCTTTCTGGGTGATCGTTCCGCCGATTACCCCAACATCGCCCGAGACATTCCCCTCGATGACAACATCGCCCCCAAATACGAAAACATCCTTTGCGGATTGTTTAACGATCACAGTCTTTGCGACCGCGATCACGGACATTTCGGGACTGTCGTTCACCTCAAGATTTTCGTTATCCGGCGAAGTCGTGAATGAAGCCGATGCAAAGGCGATCGCAGACAAAACGAGCATAATGCCCACCGCGCCAGCTGCTCGGATGAGGGCCACCACGGCATTAGCGATCCACCGTGTTTGTGTTGTCTGAATGTACTGCAACTTGACGACCTACGCTCCCGGTGCTCGGAAATAGCGTCGCAACGACCGCGACCCGAAATATAGGATCAATACAACCGTGAGACTTATCGCTATATACGTGAATGTGGTACTAAAGGTTTGAATTTGTAGGAGCGAACGAAACATCGCCGCCATCGCGTAGAGGAGATCGGCCGCGATCTGAACGATCGCTCCAACGAGGGCCAGAATTTTGTCGAGAGCAATCCCTAGGCGCGAGAAGACATCCGTAAAACTCCCCAGAGCGAGCGCCGCAAGCAGCACCAGAACCGTTCCGGTCAAGAACGCTGGCGGACGCTGTTTGTGATCGCGGAGGCCGGAGACCTTGCTTTCGGCATTGACGACGATCGATCTAGTGAAGTCTTCCGGGAGTTCGATCGGGACATCGCGTTCGAGAGAATCGGAGAGTACAAGGAGAAATCCTTTCTGATCATTTAATTCACGCCGGCAGATATCACAGGTGCCGAAATGCAATTCAAGCGCAGTTTCAATTTCCGCGGTGAGTTCACCGTCAATGTAGGCGGAGATCTCTTCGGAAGGACAATTAAACACAAACTCGGCTGACGGCTCTTTCACGTAGTCCCAGTCTGCTTGAAAGTATTGATCGAATCTAAATTCCCGTGAATCCGCGATCGAGGAACATTGTTCGCATCAGTTCGCGGGCACGAAAGAGGCGGTTTTTGACGGTTCCGAGCGGCAATCCTGTTACGTCGGCGATCTCGTCATAGCTGAGATCCTGAGAATGCCTCAGGAGGATCAGTTCACGATAAGCGGCCGGAAGGCAACGAACCACGTTATCGATCTCAACCCGCCATTCGCTCCGCTCCCGATCCTTTTCAGGGGAAGGGTTCGGACTTTCAAGCTGGAGTTGATACGTTCCGTCCGGTGATTCGGTTTCGAGGCTTTGCTGAACCGCCGGATTGCGGCGCATGTGGTCGATCGCGGCGTTGTGTGCGATGCGGTAGATCCAGGTCGAGAATTTGTATTCGGAACTGTACTTGGAAAGCGAGTTGTAGACCTTGATGAAAACTTCCTGAGATACGTCGAGCGCCGAATCATAATTCCCGAGCATTCGAAAAACGTACCCCGTGATCGGGCGCTGATAGCGGCGAACGAGTTCCTCAAATCCATCCTCGCGGCCGGCGATCGACTTAGCGACCAATTCGAGGTCCGTTATTGCTTGATCTTTAAAAACGAGGGTGGCGGATGGCATCTTAAGCTTCGTATGCCATTCTGTAACGGTTTTCACCCGGGCGCAATAGGTAAATAGTAAAGATTCGTAAACGAAAACGGCTCGTCCCAGTAGACGAGCCGTTTGTCCCAAAGAGGCTGAAATCTCTAAGCTAACGCCATCCAAAAGTCGCTAATCCAGCCGGCGCGGCTAGGTCGTCAAAGTTCAACGATCCGACAGGAACGTTAAAACCAACGTCCTCTGAGCGCACTATCGCGAGCGTTCGGCCAAACGCATCAGCTGAGATAGCACGAATCTTGTCGGAGACCAGATCGCGGCCGATGAGAAGCAGTCGGTTAAGCAAATTGCCGCCCTGAGCGTCCGAGAATCTATCGTTATAGAACATCAGTAGTCTATAGACTTCGTCGTCGATCTCGTTCGGAGCACAGGTGACTGACCGGACAACACTCGGCTCGTTTCCACGAAGCAGTACCGCCGTGAAGCCATCGCTCTGCGAGCTGATCAGAAGCGAATCCATCGCCGTGGATTCATTTAGAAGCCATTGGGTTTCAGCCACGGCCCGCGGTAGGATCAATCCGGCTTTCCAACCGAACTGCTCAAATACCGATTCATATTCGTCGATGACTGAAAGCTTGATCGCGGTCGCGAAGTAACGCTGTTTCCCGTCGCGGTCATCTGAGATCTTATAGCGGGTGATCCGCAACTGGTCGGACGGTGCTCCGAAGCTCTGTTCAGCTTTCCATTCGAGTACTTCTTCGATGTCGCCCTTAGAAGCCGAATCGAGCGTAAGGATCGCGGAACGGGCTGTGCTGCTCGGCAGCGATACGGACCAACTCTTTTGGCTGAGCAGCCCGGCGGTTATCACCGCCTCTTCAAGTAGAGTCCTAAATTCGGGGACAGAGGCAATATTGTGATCGGTAAAGCTCGGGGTAATCAGGCGCGGCGGCAGTTCAACTGTCGCTGCTCGGTCGACGCCGAAACGTCCGCGCCCTTCGCGTCGGAGTTGGAGTG
>JAQSDP010000019.1 GCA_029945985.1 bacterium
AGACCCGCGTAGGCAAGAGGGATACGATCCACGTGGATCGTATCCCTCTTGCCGACGCGCGGGATTGTGCATTTGTGCGCGAGCAGTCTTAGAATCGAGCTTATGACGAATGTTGTTGGGATCGGATTCATCGGGACGGGGTTTGCGAAGTCGGTGCAAATGCCCGCGTTCGCGGAATGTGCGGGTGCGAAGCTCGTATCGGTCGCAAGTGGGTCGGTCGAGAATGCTGAAGCTGCTGCGAGGCAGTTTGGCTTGGAGCACTTTGCCGGTGACTGGCGGGCGACGGTCTCACACCCGGATGTTGATCTCGTTTGCATCACGACACCTCCCAATTTGCATAAGGAGATGGTCCTCGCCGCCATCGCCGAAGGGAAGCACGTTTTGGCCGAAAAGCCGATGGCGATGAATGTTGCGGAGGCGGAGGAGATGACTAGAGCCGCTGGGAAGGCGGGCGTTCTAGCCCTCATCGACCATGAGCTGCGATTTCAACCCGGACGGCAGAAAGCGTGGTCGATGCTGCGCGAAGGGGTGATCGGGAAGATCCGCCATGCGAAATATAATTTTCGGGCTCCGCATCGCGGCGATGTGAATGTGCCGTGGAATTGGTGGTCGGACATCGCTGCCGGCGGTGGAGCGTTGGGCGCGATCAACTCGCATATCATTGACTCGTTCAACTGGCTCCTAAGATCTGAGGTTTCGAGTGTCTTCTGCCAGCTTCAAACCCACATCAAACAGAGGCCGTATGGCGACGGGGTTCGTGATGTGACGACGGATGATGAGGCAAATATGCTCCTACGCTTTACAGACGGTGATCTGACGACGAATGCTACAGGACTCGTCTCAGTATCGATGGTGGAGCAGCCGGAATATGTAAATCTGCTGGAGTTCTTCGGCGCCGAAGGAGCGATGCGGATCGGACATCGCGGTGAAGTGTATATCGCGAAGAACGGTGAGAAAGAATGGACCGCGATCGAAGTCGACTTCGCCCCGCCGATCCCTGGTGTGCCGGACACCGGATTCGCCCGCGGATTTATGGCGTTTGCGCCGAAGATCGTCGATGCGATCTCAGGGGGCGGGGCCGCGATCGAGCACGCGGCAACGTTTGACGACGGAATCCGGGTTCAGCGTGTCCTCGACGCCGCGCAGGAATCCAATTCCAGCCGCAGTGCGGTTACGCCTTACCTGCTCTAGAGCCGGCAGGTTCGATCTCACACTGCCTTTTCTATCTTTTCCTTCGCCTCGGCTACCTCTTCACTCTGGGCCTGAAGTTCCTCCTGATGAGCGGGCGCGTCCCCTTCGATACTAAGTTTGATGTAGACGGGGAAATGATCTGAGCCGTAGTAAGGCAACCGCCGGAAGTCTACCAAGCGGAAATGTTTCGAGTGGAAAAAGTGATCCAGCGGAAATCTGATCGCCGGATAAAATGCGTGAAAGGTGTTGTAGAATCCGCGGCCGATGCGCGGGTCAAGAAGGCCGCTGATGTTTTGAAAAAGATAATTCGTTCGCGACCACGCTACGTCGTTCAGGTCGCCGAAAACGATCGCCGGACCGGTCACGTGACCCTTGATCTCGCGCCCAACGATGAGTACCTCGGCGTCGCGGTCAGTGGCTGTTGCATCTTCAGTGGGAAACGGCGGCCGCGGATGCAGGCAACGCAACTCGACCTCATGGCCGGATGGGAGATGAGCCGTGGCGTGTATCGACGGGATCTCGTCATCGACAAGGAATTTTACTGAAGCATCCGAAAGCGGCAGCCTCGAATAGAGCAGCATTCCATACTCATTCTCCTGCGGTTGGAGAACTGTATACTGGTATTCTTCCTCGAGGCCACTCAGTTTATCGCGCCACCATTCGTTTGTCTCCACTGTCAGAACAATGTCAGGGTCCGAATCGCGAACGGATCGAAGGAGTCCTTCAAATTTTTGGTTCTGCATCAGAACGTTCGAAAAAAGAAGGCTGACCGTTGACCCGTTTTTCGCTTGGACACTTTGTTCGACCTGCTTTCGCGCGAAGGGGGTATACGGAAACATCATATAGCACTGGTATACCAGTGACAGCACGAGCAAACTTGCAAATGCCCAATCCGGGGTCGAAAACGGACGCGACAACGCGAATGCCGAGATGCCCACGACCGACACGACCAGCAGAGCCAGTATCTGCAGCCGCGGGAAGTCGAACACGCGTACCCACCAGCGGTCGCTCTTACTAAGCGGAAGGGCAGTGACTACGATCCCGATTATCCCAGTTATCCAAAAGAACAGTTCCAAAGATTTTCAATTGTTGTGACAAAGGTAAGATGCGACGCCGGGCTGCCAGCGACGTCGCATCCATATTACAACGAGATCTTTTTATTTTCACCGTAGTCGGCCTCGGTGCCGGTTGCAATCGCTTTAACCATTCCGAATAGCTGAACGATCGTGCTGTTCGGAGCGTCCCAATATTCGGCCTGCTCGACCGGGATCTTGAGAAGGCAAAGATGGGGATCGTCCAAACCTTTGGGGAACCAGGCTTTGAGCACGGGGCTCCATAGTTCTTCGATCTTTGCACGGTCTTTTACGACTTCCACTTTACCGGATATAGATAGATATTTGTTGTCGTCAGGCTTCGAATACGCGACGTTCACTCGATTGTCCTTCTCGATCTCGTCGATCTTGTGTGTATTGTCGCTTGTGAAGAACCAAAGGTCGCCGTCAAAATCAAACTCCTGTGTCGACATCGGCCGACTTCGAAGCGAGCCCCCGTCTAGCGTGGTCAACATGCAGAAATCGATCCCCTCGGTAAGTTCCTTGATCTTGTTAACACTTTCTTCGCGGTTATGATGAATACAATTCCTCCGTTTGCGGACCGATTGCAAACCTCATACCACTTTACGTTTGGAACTGTTTTGCGAGATGATCGCGAATTGCATCGGCGGTCGGTGTACGGAAACGATACTCGATTCGGCCTTTCCAATCCGGTTGAAAGAGGTTCGCGTCGAAGGACACGGCAAGCGTCGCAGGTTCTTCGATCGTGAATTCCATCTGAGCAAGTCGCGGATCATCGAGCGTGACGTCGATGATCCGCTCTCGAAGTCGGTAGGCAACAAGTCTCTTTTTCGTGAGGATTATCGCCCCGGCAAACCATTGCCGCTTCCAGTTGGAGACGCGGCCGCCGCCGCGGAAGTTCTTGTAGGTTACTGTTCCTCGGATCCCCTCGTCCGAGAAAAGAGAACCTTCATTCGTGAATTCGTCGATAAGGGCCGCCGGAAGCTTGCCGATGCCGAACAGGCGATAGAGGAGGGTTTTGGCCATAGGCAGTCAGTGTACCCTGTATTGTGGGATAGTGAGGCGCTGGCGTGCAACGGGTAAATACTTGATCGTCTTCTCACCGTCGCCGCCCTTTACCTTTAACTCGACTTCTTTCGTCGTATCTCCAAATGCTATCGATACACCGCCGTTTCGCCGCTGGCCGTTTCGAAGACCCGCCGCATATGCCGAACTATTTGGGCTGACGTCAGCCACCAAGCGTTCCTTCGCAAACTTATCGAAATCAAAGCCGAGCTCGAATAATGGCATCTGAACGGTTTCTTGCTCGAAACCCTCGCCAAGAAGGTCTTCGCGAGGCACTATCATTTGACCCTGCTTCAAATGGCGCTCGATATCTACGGAAGCGTCGCGCCCGAGGTGCTTTGAAAAGAGAGAGCCCAGCGACTCGAACGAGAACGGTTGCGGAGCTGCCTTCGAAACTGCAAACAATTCCCGGATCGCGTCATCGAGAGATGCCTTTCCTCCACTGTTGGACTTGATCTCAACATCTAGGTTGGTTGCGAAAAGGAATCCGCGAAGATAGGGAAGACGTTGCACGTTACGGTCAGTCCAGAAGTCCTTGACGATGCGATCGTTCGAAGCCTCGCGGACTGGAAGCGTGTAATACTCCCGAATAAGTTCGTTGTACGCGGATGCGAACTCGGCCGGTGTGATGAGGCCACCCTTGAACAGGAGCTTGTAGTTGTAAAACTCGGTAAATCCTTCACTAAACCAGTACAATTGCTGCTCGGGTTCGGGCATTCGACCGAGCCTTCCGGGAATCCAGTTGTGAGCGTATTCGTGCGCGAGAAGGCCGCGGATCCTGTCAACGGTCGCGTTCGGCGTGGCGAATAGCGCGAATGAATCGGTGAGGCCGGTGCCGCCGAAGGAATACGCATTCGGCCCCTCGTCGGTCTGTACGAGCGTCACCAGGTAATACCTTTGCGAATGATCCGCGAAGAAGTCGCGTTCGGTTTCTATCACCCTCTGGATCATCTCGGCAAGTTCCGTATCTTTGAACTCCCACTTGCCGCGGATCGCAACATTTACGTCATTTCCTTTGGTTTTTGTGGAAGTGAGACGGAAATCGCCTGCGACGAAAATGGCGGAACGCAGCTCCGGGAGTTTTGCGCGGAAGTTCTGCTTTCGCTTTCCGGTCGCAAAGCTGTTTGCAACCGTCCAGGTCTTCGGAAATCCATTCCATTCGATCGAAACGTCGTTCTTAGCCTGCTCGTCCCACTCGGGCACCACCCAAACCGTATTTCCTATCCAATGGATGTAGTTCGTATCCGTGACAGGACGGTACCGAACGGCGTTCGTCAGCGGTCCCTGAAAACCCTGGACGATCTCGTAAATGAGGGAGATCTTCTGACCCGGTTGGTGGGTGAGTATTTTGATGTATGGCTTATCCGTGTCGGAGAGTGTCGCACCATCTGAAACAGAAACATTTCGAATCGCCTTGAACAGTTCCTGCTGGCCGCCCCATTCATTTGGTAGGAGGATGTTAGTAGTGCCGTCAGAGTCGCCGGCAAAAGTGACGCTCACACGGTATGCCGGTCCGACGGGCTCAACCGAGATCTTTATTCCCGGCGACTTTGCGGAAATGGCTACGGCCAATCCGATCGATATGAAAGTAGTCAGAAGGGTTCGTCCAAGCATAACAAGCATAAGCTCCCGAAACGCCGAAGTTCGGCGTCATGATATTTAACGCGGAGTTCGGTGCCTTGTTCGATCATGCAGACGAGATAGCTTGTAAAACCGGCAGATCGGGCAGGAAAATCAACTCGTGTGATCGTGAACAATCCGCCATCCTTCTTTGAACTTGCGGAAGATGAGCGTGAATTTCCCGCCGGGATTGTCCTTCTCACGCTTGAGCGACCAACTGCCGAGAACGACAACTGCATCTTTCGAAACAACGGTGATCTCCAGGTCGGAAAAGGTCAATGCGCCCATCGCCGTCCTGTCCGGGTAACTCTTTTTATAGTTGTCGAGCGTCTGCTGCCAACCTTTCGTGACGCGGCTGGAGACAAACGTGAGCTGCTCCGATTTCCAATACCCCTCCATAAAGGCCGGAATATCGCCGCGGTTCCAATCGGCAGCCTGCTTGTTCATGACCGCACGGATGTCGTCGGCGATCCTGGTCTTTTGAACTTCAGACTGAGCAAACGAAGAAATGCCTGCTAGAAAGATGAACGTTTGAACGAGAATCAATTTCATATCGAAGAAGTTTCACGCAAAGAGGCGAAGGACGCAAAGTAAGACAAGGTTTATGCCGGCACGAATTTCGGACCCGCCGGCCGGAAATAGAGATTTGTCCAAAGGATAGAATATGCCGTGACAGCGAGCAGTGCGCCTAAGGCTGCAGACGGTTGATAAAGTGCATTCATCGAAATAAGGGCGCCAGCCGTGACCAATACACGCAAATTCTCCGACGCCCACAACCAAGGCTTTGCTTCAAGGATTCCGCTCCAGTTGATGATGTGCCACCAGAGCAAGACCGCTCCGATCCAGCGCTGGCTGGTATTCCATCCGAAGAGATTCGAGATCACAGCGAGCATTAGAATGACACCGACCGTCAATTGAACGATCAAATAACTGCGTGAGTTCGCGAACATTGGGGGACGAAACTTGATCTGATTCTCCTCAGTGATCTCGACCATTTCCTTCGGCTCGACGCCCGGCGGACGCCACCCAGCAGGCATGAACCAGACGCGGATCTTGTCCCATATCCGCGGAGTCTCCACCGCGTATCTCCACAGCACGATGAAGAAATGAAAGTTTATCCGCACCGGATTCCAGCTGCGCGGATGGTCGTAGATGCCATAAACGACCTTCTCTTTTTCTTCGGCGAACGAGCCGAATATTTTGTCCCAAATGATCAGAAACTCGCCGAAGTTCTTGTCGAGGTAAGGTAAGTTAACGCCGTGGTGCACACGGTGGTGCGACGGCGTCGTAAAGTACTTCTCCAACCAGCCGAGTTTTCCTATGAACTCCGTGTGGTGCAGGAACGCGATGAACAGGTGAATGCCGCTCATCATATATATGTGCAGCGGCTGGAATCCGATCAACGCAAGCGGCCAGAAGAAAAGGAATGAACAGAACCGCTGAGTCACACTCGCCCGCAGGGCGACCATGAAGTTCATCTCTTCGGCCGAGTGGTGCGGCGAATGAGCCGCCCACATTATGTTGATCGCGTGGCCCCAGCGATGGACCCAATAGAAGATAAAGTCGAGGCCTATCAGCAGAAGGATGAAGGTCCACCAATTCAACTCGATCGTGAACAGCCGAAAGTTGTCCCAGAGATATCCGTACACGACGTATACTCCCGCAGCGACGAGCACGTTGACGGTCTGATTGCCGAGCGCGGTTCCGAAATTCGCGATCGCCTCGGGAAAGGATAGGTAGTCGCGTTTGTAGAGAATGCAGCCGCCCACTTCGAGCAGCACGAAGAAAAGTGCAATCGGCGTTAAATATGTGTAGATGTTCGTGTCCTGCATTCGCCGACTAATATACGCTAGGCGCCGATTTCGCACAAAAAAGCCGGGGCAATCCGCCCCGGCCATAACCTAGTTGTTAGCGATTTAGTTTGCCGACCTCGCAGCATCATAGGCCGCCTGAGCAGCGACTTGCTCCTTCTGCTTGTCCGTCAGGGTGATTCCCATTTTTCCCAAGGTAGAGGCATTGAGGGTTTTGGTCACTTTCAGGGAGTTTGCCTCTTGGTACTTACCCAAACCATCACGGGTCGTGTCGTCGAGCTTTCCATCCTCGCCGCCGGTCAGCATTTTGCCATCACGAAGTACCTTCTGCGCAGCCTTGATCTGATCGGAACTCGCCCGGAACGGAGCCGGACGCTTTGGTCCGTTCGTAGACCCAGCTGCGGTAGGTTTCGCTGTACTCGCCTTCGCGGCCTGCTCGGGCTTCTTATCATCCTCTGCCGTGGCAAACGAATTCGGGTCGACCGGGATCGCCTTCTGCGTATCAGTCAGATCGACGCTCATCTTCTCGAGCGTTGCGCGGTTCAGAGTTCCAGTCTTTTTAAGGCCGTTGGTACCTTGCCAGGCCTTGATCGACGCACGTGTCGGATCGCTGAGTTTTCCAGTGGCTTCCCCGGAATAAAGATTCGCGGCCTTCAGCTTGGTCTGAACTTGCGTGATCTGATCTTTATTTGGGCGAAAGATACGTGACTTCTTCTGAGCAGGTGCTGGCGATGCTGTGGTGTTCGGCTCGCGATCAGCTGCTGTTTGAGCTGAGGCACCTATCGAGAATAGGACGAGTGTGAGGAACAGGTAAAAATATCTTTTCATCGGGTCTCCTAAGTAATTTTGAGTTTCGTTATTTAGCCCTCTGTTCCGACGTCGCTGAGGAATTTTCAGGGAGTGGGGGATTGGGCTATGATAGTCAGAAAAGTATCGAACGAAATACTTTAAGTGTCAACAATTCCTTGCTGAATGAATGTTCATTCAGTTATACTTCGAGCACTTAATAATCCATACCGAGGGAACAAATAATGGCAAATACGGCTAAACCGGCATTAGACAGCGAGAAAACACTGCCTTCGCCGGCAACGATGACTGTCTCGAAGGCTGCAGTGCTTGGAGCGGGTACGATGGGAGCGGGCATCGCTGCACATCTGGCGAATGCGGGAATCCCTACTTTGTTGCTCGACATTGCTCCGAATGAACTTACGCCGGAAGAAGAAAAGAAGGGTTTGACGCTCGAATCTCCGCAGGTTCGAGACCGCATCGTTACTTCGTTGTTCGAAGCCGCGAAGAAGCTTAAACCCGCGCCGTTCATGCTCGCGGACAATGCGAAACTGATCAGGCTAGGGAACTTTGCCGATGACCTCGCCAAGATAAAGGATTGCGACCTCGTGATTGAGGCAGTTGTCGAGAATCTTGAGATCAAGCACAAGCTTTTTGCGGAAGTCGAGAAGTACCGCAAACCCGGCGGTGTAGTGGCGAGCAATACGAGCGGAATTCCGATCGACGCTATCGCCGAGCCGTTCTCGGAGGATTTCAAACAGCATTTTGTCGGCGTCCACTTCTTCAACCCGCCGCGCTATATGAAGCTTGTGGAAGTCATTCCAGGTAAACAGACGAGCGGCGAGATCGCGTGCAAGATCAGCGGATTCCTCGATCAGCGTCTTGGTAAGGGCGTCGTCCCGGCCAAGGATCGGCCTAACTTTATCGCCAATCGAATTGGCGTTTTCGGCATGATGGCGACTATCCACGAAATGATCGCCGGCGGCTGGACGCCAACTGAAGTCGATCAGATGACGGGCAAAGCGATCGGCCATGCGTCGTCGGCTACTTTCCGCACGTCGGATCTGGTCGGGCTGGACGTAACGGCTCACGTAACGAACAATCTTTACCCCGCCGTTCCGGATGACGAAGACCGCGACGTATTTGTTCTGCCGGAGTTGATCCAGACGCTGCTCGACAAGAAGCTTCTTGGTGACAAGACCAAGGGCGGATTTTTCAAGAAATCGACGGACGCCGAAGG
>JAQSDP010000020.1 GCA_029945985.1 bacterium
CTTACCGCCGGCTTCATGGGCAAGGTGCTCGTGTTCCGTCCGGCTCTGGAGGCCGGTTCCCCGCTTTTGGTTATCCTCGTTATCGTCGCTGTGGTTAATACAGCGATCTCCGCTTACTATTACCTTCGGTTGATAGTAGTAATGTTTTTCAAGGAACGAGTCACCGAATGGGTCGAGCCGAAGATGCCGCTGGGCTTCGCTGCCGCACTTCTGATCGCCGTGATCGGTGTTCTGTATCTCGGGATATTCGCGGGCGGCGTTATCGAGAAGTTCTCGCAATCAAGTTCCGCCTACGGGGCGCAGGTGAAATAGCTGGGACTAGCGTGTATCGTGAAAAAGACTTCCCGAACCGGGAACGGAGATCGACGTTCGAGTTCTTCAGGGAATACAAAACCCGTTCTTCAACATGGCCGCGAACCTCGATGTTACGCGGCTTTATCGTTTCTGCAAGGACCGGCTGACCCCGTTCTCGACCTCGTGTTTGTATTTTTCGATCACGGCAGTAAACGAGATCCGCGTGTTTCGATTTCGTATGATCGACGAAAGGGTCGTTGAATTTTATCGAATAGAGGCGACTCCCCACGCTTTGAGGGACGGCTATCATGTTGGGCGTTATTTCAGCCTCTTTTAGGAAAAGCTTGATTCGGTAGCGGAATGATAAATATCGATGGACTCAAAGCCAATCTCGGTGAACTCTGGATACCTGTCATCTACCGCGACAAGGTGCGGCCCTTGCGAACACGCAGCCTGCAGATGGCCGTTCCCGAGCGGGAGAATTTGCCGGAGATCTCGCATACGCTGCTTGGCATCGAGCTGAAAGTCGGCAAGCTCCGCATCTCGACTCCGGACCTTTCGACAGCCAGGTTTCTCTCTGTTTTTGCCCGTCTCGGATCTCGAGAGGTAGCCATCCCTTATGACATTTCAAAAATATCGGGGATCGCCGACATGCTTGAGACCGGTTGGCAGCGGATGAACCTGCTGCTCCAAGGAACGACAACGCGCACGAGGAATCTAGCCATCAAAACTATCCGTGCGGAGATCGCGGAGATCGGAGCCGGGGACCTGATGCCGGAATTCAATACTCCGACCAGGCGAGCGCAATCCTGAGCGTTCGGCCGGAGTGTTACGAGAATGTTATACTGTTGAAACACCTCGGGTTCTTGGCTCGAGACAGTTGATAATGTTGGATGCAGGCGTAAAACAAGACCTTCTGGAAGAACTTCCTTTCCCCTACAACGGCAGAGCTTTTTGTCGGTACGAGCCGATCGAGAAGCGGGTTGAACACGCTCGTATTCTTATTGTTAATTCCCTCTTGAGGTATGAGTCGGATATGTCCGAACTCGCGCGCGCGGACTGGAACGGTTCGACCGAATCGAGGCTCCGCTTTGAGAACAAGGTGTCGGGAATGGCGTGCAACAATATTGCCCAGAATGTCATCCGCCTTGTTCGCCAGCCAAAGACGCTTACCGTTCACCTTTCGGAATTAACTGAAGCTACTCACGATTTCAGGCCCGACGCGATCGTGATGAGCGGAACGTACAGCGACTTCGACTATTACAATCCTGCACATCTGGCCCGATTTGCTGAGTTCATTAAGGGTACCAAGATCCCTGTGCTTGCAATCTGCGGCTCGCACCAGTTGGTCGCGCAATCGTTCGGTTCACACCTGGTCACGCTGGACGACAAGGAACTTTCAGAAAAGCGTTCGGATCGAGTGGTCGAGTATCAGTACAAGCTGGTCAAGATCACTGATACATCCGACCCCATCTTTGAAGGTATTCAGGATCAAACTTCAGGCGTGTGGCAGGACTACACCAAGGAAGACGACATTCTGCGCGTCTGGCAGAACCACGGCGTTCAGGTCGACGGAGTGCCGGATGGGTTTAAGCTTCTTGCCACCTCCTATCTTTGCAAGAACCAGATGATGGTCAAACGTGCGGATGGCCAGCTCATCTATTGTGTTCAGTTTCATCTTGAAAAATCGTTTGAAGATTGGTCCAAGAATCCCACGCGGTGGGAACATCCTAACGAATCTCGTGACGGCCGTGTTTTATTCGAGAACTTTCTTCAGCTAGCGATCGCTCACGCACACAATTGATAGATTGGAGATTCTTTAAAGGAAAAAGGCGGCGCACCTTGGATGCCCCGCCTTTTTTGCTGTAAGATCCGCTGTCTACTTCTCGACCACGCCGAGAACGACATTGCTAATGGCGTTCAAACTGTTCGCCTGATTATTTGAGTTGTAGCGGATGTCGGAGTTACCACCGCCACTCGTCTCCCAACGCGGAGCCCAAAAGTCGGACCCTGCGGGGGGATTTAGGTTGCCCGCAACCATACTGTTTTCGTAAGGTGCTACGATAATGTTTCCCTCGATCTCGCCGGTACCGCCGCCGCTTCGCAAGATACCTCCACCACCGGTTACAACGATCAAACCATTAAAGCTGAAATTTCCTCGGAGCGTTAACTGTCCCGTAACTATCAGCAGACCTCCACCGGCAACCGGACCGAGTTCGCAATCTCCATCACAGAACGTGATCCCTGAGCCGTTTGCATTGTCTCCATAAGAAGTCGGCTGAGCGTTGGTAAAGACACGACCGGTTCCGGCCGGGTTTGCCGGATCGTATGTATTGAGCGCCGTATCGTAGATGCTCTTGATCGTCGCGTCCATCGTCACTGGATTCAACATCCAGGGCGGAATCTCTTGCCGAACATTGGATGGCACGCCCTGTACGTTGTTTGCGATGTGGCCGTCGACTGCATCGAGAACGTGCTGCAGGTTGGGATCATCATCCCCAAAGGGCACGTTCGTGGTCACGCCGATCGGGGGTATGACGTCTGAAGATCCGGTCGCCTGATCGATTCCGGAATAGAGCATTGCATTGGAAGCTCCCGGATCGAAGAGGAAACTCCCGTTCGGACCGGTTGCATTCCCTACCATCGTGATCGTGGCAGGGGCTCCGAGGCCACTGAAGTAGTTGCTCTGGACGATCGCCTCCAATTCCTTCCTCGCGCCGCGGGGGCCGTACCCGGTGGACTTAACTAAGAGCCGATCAGGTTCCGGAGCCGAGATCGTTCCGGTAATATCGTAAGCAGCACGACCCGTGGCAACCTCATATCCGAAAGGCCGCGTACCGGTTCCGCGGAACGTGAATCCGGTCATTTCGAGGTCTATTTGACTCCCGCGAAGTGTATATGTTTCAGAGTCAAAAATGATCCGGGGAGGTGTGGAAATAGAGCCGGTGTTCTGTAAAATGAACCCGCGAATTTTTTGCGAGGCGTAATACGGCCGCGTCATATTCACCGTGATCTCAAATCGGTTGAGCGTCGGTATCTCAGCACCAGTCCCGTTTACCACCACATCGATCCGGCCGTAGTTTGTCGCAGCCTCGGATGCGCCGGATATATCGAGATTGCTGACACTGTTCGGTGTATAGGTGATCACGACCGTGTTCGGAGCCGTGCCGTAAGTGATCCTGTTCGGCATGACGGCATCATGGTCGTAAAAGCGTCCAAACGTTCCGAACGAAACCACCGACCCGGTGTGGTCGGGGTCAGACACCGACACGGAATATGCGTGATTCTGTGCTGAGCTGTAGACAACGTGATCCGCCGTTGTATTCCCCGCATATGACATCCATCGTGACATCCGTGGATCTGCTACCGTGTCGGTCGGGTCATTTGACGTTACGTTGGTCAGAGCACGGACGTACGTGATCGTGTTCGCCTTGTGATAGGCGGGCTTGGTGGTATCGAGCAATGGCGCGGGTTTAACCTTGCATCCGGTCGAGTCTTCAATGGCCTGGGTACATTTGTATCGCAGCACGTTTACCACGGACTGAATGCCGCTTTCCGCCGCAGCATAAGCCTGCTGCTCAGCAGTAATGTCGGTCACGTTCGCTGAGTTCATGGATGTCGAAAGCAGTACACCCGCGCTTGCGGCGACCAGCAAAAACGACATAAGGAGCGCCATAACCATTGCCGCCCCGCGTTCATTGTCGCGGTTTTTGAAAGCCTGCGTCGTTTCGATCTTCATACTGATTGCTCCAAATTCTTCCAATGATCAATACTGCCGCAGCATATAGCTGGCGTTCCTCAGCGTCACCTCTGACTTGTAGGACACGTCTGAAGGGTTGACCTGCCCCACGATCTCCTCGAGTTGAGCCTTGACGGTGATTTCCACACGCCCCGTGGTCGATGTCGGTGTTGTAGATGAGGTTGGCGGATTTACCCCGCTTGGATCGTAGTTCCAATAGACGAATTCCAGCGAGCTGACGCGGTTAACCACGACCGAAGTTGTTGGACTGGCCTTTGGGTCGTACCGCACGATCGACTGTGTTCCTGCGTCGAGATAATAAGAAACGTCTTCACCGGCTTGATCAGTGAGACACGCCGTGTCGACGACGCCGTTTTCGCAATTCGACTTATCTCCCTGATTGAACATATTAGTCCGCATCCGGATCTGATTCGCACCCGAGTCGGCAGTGACGATACCGTTATTTGCAACACGCGTAGCCGCATCGTTGTAGAGGCCGAAACCTGAGTTCGCAACCTCACGCGAGATTACGTTCAAAGCGGCCTGCACCGATACGAGGGCGTCGGCACGGCGAGTTTCGCGTTGGCGAACACCCATTGCTCTCCCGAGCAGCGTCGAAACGATGCTAAGCAAGATGAGCATGATCGTCATCGCGATCGTCAGTTCGATCAGCGAAAATCCTTTTTCCTTTCTTTTCTTCTGATTGAACATTTCTAATTTCCTCGGGTTCTTCTCAGAACTACTGTGTTGGGAACGGCGAACCACCACGTCGGACTATCTTCAACGGCGATACGAATCGTAACCGTAATGTCTTTGAGCTGTGTATCGGGATCGACCTCGCAGACTGTTGGCGTTGACGGATCATCGTCAACTGTTCGCTCAACCTTGAAGGCACCACCGTTTGGGCTCGAAACGATCGTCGTAACGGGCGTACACGAGTTCCCTGTACCGTCCAGAAGAGGGTGCGTCCCGCCTGAAGTCCACTTAGCCGCTCGTAGGGTCTCGACTTCTTTCTGAAGGAGGGCGAGCGACTCCGTCCGGATGGCGTTACCGAAGTTGTATGTCACCGCATAAGTGAAAGTATGAACAACACCAAGCAAGGCGATCATAATGATCACCAGTGCGACCGTCGTTTCGATGAGCGTCATTCCCGCTTCGGCGTCTATGGGTACCTGTGTCGAAGGGATGTTTTCCGTGATCACGTTCATACAGTTATCTCGAATGCGAGTCCAAAAATGCTATGGCTGACACTTCCCGTTGTGCGCGACGATCATCGGATACTGACACGTACACGTTGCCGGTGATCCGGGACGATCGTACGGCGGCGAGGTCGCGCAATACGGAAGGGGCGTTGCAGTCGGCGAAGGTGTCGGGGTCGCCGGCGTGGGGGTTGGGGTTCCAGGTCCTGGCGTCGGAGTTGGAGTTGCCGTTGGAGTTGGAGTTGGAGTTGGCGTCGGGGTTGCGGTGGGCGTTGGTGTAACCGATCCCGATGGCGTCGGAGACGGCGTCGGTGATCCGATGACCAGATCCCAGACTGACAGCAACGGATTGATATAAAGGGATTCACCTACGTTCGTGACCGTGGGTGCCGTGAAATTAGGAATCGTCTCGCCGCCTTTTAATGCCGTCGTTGTCCCGGTCGGCGAAACATAGATCACAGTCGCATTCTGATCGTTCGCAGTCGCGGCGGTGCAGGGCAGCTCGCAAAAGGTCGTCGCGGTATGCGTCGCGGTCGGAGCAGCACAGGTCCCTGAGCTTGACTTCCCTCTTCCGTCGAATCTGATCGTGATCGGGTAGACAAGTCCGTCACCTACGATCTCGGTATTACTTCGACTCGCAAAATCGTACAGCGATGTTTCCGAAGCGGGATCGATCGACCCGTTCCGGTTTGTGTCCGTAAGTAGCCGAAAGCTGGTAGGGCTCGTGATCTCGACACGCGACATCTGATCGCACGTATCCGGCCGCCGCTTTACGGAATCATACCGGGCCCTTTCCAGAGCAACCTTGAACTCTCGCGAAATATTCTGCCGTGCGAGACTTGAAGATGACGAGCCAAGCGCGATGACCGCCAGGGTGACGAGTATGCCGATCACCACTAATACGATCAAGAGCTCGATCAAAGAGAATCCAGAGTTGGAACGAAATGAAGTCTGTTTCTGCATGGAAAGGTCGCCTTGGCTTAGGCCGCTGAAGAATGGCAGGAATAGTCGGGGAGCAGAAACTCCCGTTATGTTCTACCACGGAATACAAACATCGTCAAGCGAATATAAACAATGTATAACACCTGCGGGTACACCTCTGCTTGGATTTACCCAAGCAAAGGAAACACGAAATAGAAGCTTAGTTCCAAAAACTGTACGAATTTGAGACTAATCGAAGCAGGGCTCCGGGACGTTTTCGAGCGTTCTTATCATCAGATCATCGACCACAGCGTTAAAGTCGCCGCCTGATTCCTCGAATACCCGCAGTTGCTCATCTGCTGATGTTCCACGATCCAGAATGGTGTGTATGTGTTCGATCTCCTTGCGAGAGCCGAGCGGATCAACGACTTCATCTACAAATTCCAAAAGCTCGCGGATGAGGTCTTTAACTGGAACTTCCTTCTGCTTCCCCAGATCGAGGAGCATTCCGTCAAGTCCGTACCGAATAGCACGCCATTTATTCTCGAGAATGAGCCGGCGGTGATAGATCCGGAAGCCGAGATTGCTGTCTATAAGGCGGTGGAGCTTGCAGACGATCGCCTGGAAGAGGGCGGCGATGGCGATGGTATCGTCCACGCGAGTCGGGATGTCGCAGATGCGGAATTCAAGGGTCGGGAAAAGATGATGCGGACGAACGTCCCACCAGATCTTCGAACCGTTCTGAATGCAGTTCATCTTTACAAGCAGATCGACGTAGGTCTGAAATTGCGCGTACGATTCGAAATGATCCGGGATCTCGGTTCTGGGGAATTTCTTGAATACCTCAGAGCGGTAAGATTTAAGCCCTGTGTTGAAGCCCAGCCAGAAAGGCGAAGACGTGGTCAGCGCCAATACGTGCGGCAGGAAATATCGCGCCGCATTCATAATATGGATACGTCGCTCGATGTCGGGAATACCGACGTGAACGTGAAGCCCGAAGATCAGAAGGCTGCGGGCCACCATTTGCAGCTCGTCAACCAGCAGTTTGTAACGGTCGCCCTCATAGATCTCCTGCTCGGACCATTTAGAAAACGGATGAGTCGACGCCGCAACGATCGCCATTCCTTTCTTACGGGCAAGCGATGAGATGATGCAGCGGAGTTTCGTAAGGTCTTCCCGAGCCTCCTGGATATTCGCGCAAACGCCGGTGCCGACCTCGATCATCGACTGGATCATCTCGGGCTTGATCTTTTCGCCCAGGAGAAGTTTGCCTTCCTCGAGGATCTCGGAGACGTGAGATTTCAGCTCGCGCGTTGCAGGGTCGACGATCTGGAACTCTTCTTCAATACCGAGTGTGAATTGTTCGAACATATGTCGTTATTTGCCGAGTTCCCTGGCTATCCTTAGAAACTCCTGTGCCGCGTGAGATAAAACCGAATTCTTCCGATAAACGATATTCAGCTTCCGCTCCAGCTTCATTTCCTTGACCGAAAGCCCGATCAACTGGCCCGTCGATATCTCTGTTTTTGCCGAAAGCTTCGGAACGAGGGCTACACCGATGCCGGTAACCACGAGTCTTTTAATAGCTTCAAGCGAAGGCAATTCGACCGAAATGTTAAGCCGCGTATCGCATTTCGCAAAGGTCTCGATCACCTTTTGTCGATACGGCGACGGTGCATTGTGGGCGATGAATGTTTCTGATGCAAGGTCTTTTACCGAGACCGACGCCCGTCCGGCAAATCGGTGACTCGGCGACACGATGAGTTGAAGCTCGTCGTTGAGAACCGAAACGGAACGAAGGCTCGCGTCAGTAGGCTTGAAGGAAATGACACCGAGTTCGACTTCCCTTGCGGTGATCTGGTCGGGAATACGGCTCGCCGCGCCGCGTTGAACCTCGATCTTGATCGTCGGATGTTGGCGTCGATATTCCTCGATCACTGGGAGTAGGTAGAAAACAGTGTGCTCGTTGGCGCTGATCATAACCTTTCCGTGCTGGAGGCTCTTCATCTCGCGGAGCGCGGTATTCGCCGCCTGACGCAGATTCAGCATCTGCCTGGCGTAGTCCACGAGCACCTCCCCGGACGATGTCAGCGTTCCGTCCTTCGACGATCGGTCGAACAGCTTCTCGCCGATCTCCAGCTCTAATCTCCGTATCGCCTGACTTACTGCGGGTTGTGTTCTCCCGAGAACCTCGGCCGCCCTTGAGAAACTCTTCTCCCGTGCGACCGCGATCAGTACCTCAAGCTGATTTATATCCATATAACAATTGTAAATACAAACGCAAAAATTATCACGTCGAGTCTATGAAAGATTCTAGAGGAACCCCATATACTTATCATATTTCCTTATGTTGTTTGATCTTCTATAACCTTGACTTTCGGGCGGTCCGAATCTAACATTCCAGAAACGGCGAGATCTACGGCGTCTCGCCCCGGAGGCTTCAAGGTTGATGCAAAACGAGAAAATTATAATTTTTGATACCACCCTTCGCGACGGCGAACAATCGCCCGGATGTTCGATGTATCTCGACGAGAAGGTAGAAATGGCTTTGCAACTCGAACGGCTCGGCGTGGATGTGATCGAGGCTGGCTTTCCCATCGCGTCGGAGGGTGAT
>JAQSDP010000021.1 GCA_029945985.1 bacterium
CCGGACAAGGGAGGTGTTGATATTTCGGACTACATTCGTTGGTGCGTTGAAGCCGAGGGGGCTGATCCCGATACGTTGAAAGAACGCATCTGCATTGCGGTCGAACATATGCCCGCCTGGAAGGAGCCGAATGCTGCAAAGCCGGAAGAGTACTTTATCGTCAAAAGCGGGAACGATTGGCTAACGGATTCGCGTCAGCAAAAGGCTCCGAAACAGCTATTCGGTGAACTCTGGTATGAGAACGAGGTCGCGATATTGTTTGCGGATACCAACGTCGGCAAATCGATCCTCGCAGTGCAGATCGCCGATGCAATTAGTCGAGGAAAGTCAGGTGACGAGAGCGGACGGCTGCTAACAAAAGTTGACGAGCAGAAAGTGGTGTATTTCGACTTCGAACTGACCGCAAAGCAATTCGAGGCCCGTTTGTCGGAAGCCGACGCTGAAACCGGTGAGTACAAAAACCACTACCGCTTCCATCCAAACTTCTACAGGGCTGAGATAAACCCCGACACTACGGATTTCGGACGGTTCCGCACCTTTGAGGATTTTGTGAACCACGCATTCGAAACTACGATCGCTTCAACTGGAGCTAAGGTCCTGATCGTGGATAACATCACCTATCTAAGGAACGAGACGGAGAACGCAAGGAACGCCCTTCCGATGATGAAATTCCTGAAGTCGCTCAAGTCACGGTATGACCTTTCACTGTTGGTGCTTGCACACACACCGAAACGCGATGCTGGTAAACCGATCGGGCGAAACGATCTCCAAGGTTCAAAGATGATCATCAACTTCTGTGATTCTGCATTCGCCATCGGTGAAAGCAGCAAGCAGACGGGCACGCGTTACATTAAGCAGATCAAGGCTCGCAATACCGAGATCGTTTACAACGCGGACAATGTTTTGCTTGCGAACATCCGAAAACAATCGAACTTTCTAGAATTCGTGTTCGGAGAGACAGCGTTCGAACGAGAACATCTTCGAGTGATCACGGACGATCAGCGTGAAGGGCTGCAAATTAAAGTGATGGAACTACGCGATCAGGGCCTTACACTTCGAGCGATTGGAGAGCAACTCAAGATCAGTGCGATGACCGCAAGTCGATATTTGCGTAACGTACCAGAAGATGACCGATCCGCAGATACACCCGTAAACAGCGACACAAAAGATGGTGACCTCGGGCTAGACCCGTAACCGGAAACCGTTTCCTTTTTGTTACGTTACATCCCCTCAACCCTTACCTAAGAGAGAAATAAAATGAATAAGACAACTAACCACGAAGAAACTACTGCTAAGTCACGCGTTGCACGAATGGTAAACGCACTCACCTTTGCATTGCAGAACTTTGAGTCCTGCGACCGATTCAGGGACGAATCACGGAGGGCCCTGCAAGGGATCCACTCAGTCTGGCTGCTTGGCGGATACCTGTACGAAGCCGTGCATCTTGTCGATGACCTCTCGACGCAGTTCGGACGCGAAGCTCGATTCAAACGCCTGGATCAATTCTCACGCAACAGCCGACCGTATCGGGAACTGTTTGCCGAGTTCAACCTTAATCCCGCTTTCAACATGGACTGGGGCGGCGACACGACCCGAAAGGCAATCGCTTCGCTTGGAAATTCGACACTTTACCATACGCCTCAGGCTCTGGACGAAGGAGCCGTCTACCCGGGCATCTTCACGCTCGATATTCACTACCTGCAGGATAAGGCGGATACGCTCGTGACCGAGGAAGAGCTGAATGGCCTGATCCGTCACGGACTCGCGACCTACGCTCATATGTTTATCGAGGCAGGCATCGAGTTCATCGGAGAGAGGCCGCAGAAGAACTTTGAGGATCCGCTATTCCCCGAAAACGGCTTCACGCCAAAACCCGCCGCCCGTGCGGTCGGTTTCGCAAGCGGAAACTCGAAAGATACCTTCACGCAAAGTGACCTTGCCAAGGCTGAAGCGATCGGCTTCGCCGCAGAGAATCCGCTCACCATCGACTCGGACGACGATGACTGGGAGCCTCACGATCCGGAGCGAACGGCAAGGATACTCGCGACGTGCGACCCAAACGAAGTGCACTGCCGAGTGCCTGTGGCCTTCGGGGGAGATTATGATCCCGACGCGTGGTGGAAGAATGCCGAAAACACCTAAACCAAAACCGCCACCGAGCAAGTACAAGTACAGTTGCGTCTGCGTCTGTTTCTGGCAGGAAAAATACTTTCCGATCAGTGAGATCCGTGAGGCTGTGGAACTGCTCCGATGTGCTACCCCAACGAAAGCAACGGGGCTACTCGCAGCGGCGGACGTCGATGTAGGAGGAGACCTACCGCTTGCAACTTATCCACGAATCTCGTTTAGCGAGATCGAAGGCAAGACCCTCAAGCAGCTGATGCAAATGTTCGACGACCGAGTCGACGCGATCGTAGAACGTGCAAGACAGAAACACTATGAAGAACAAGATCGAGCCAAGAACGATCAGAACGTCGGAGCTTGAGAACATCCAAGTCGCGGGAATAAACCCCCGCGACTACCCCGATTTTAGCGATGCTTATATTGAAGAGGCGTGTTGGAAGGATACCGGTATCGCCCTTACCGATGAAGAACTGGAGCTTGTCGATGAGTCTGACGCGTACGATGAGATATTCGATCAAGCGTTGGGATTCATGTGAAGAAGGGCGACACGGGTCGCCCTTCGAATGCACGCTCAAACGTGATTAGCGTGAAGTTGAAGTACTCAATTAGCCTCGAAGAACTATTTTTGAGTAATCAGGTGTTTTGCCAGTCAAGATCGAATCGATCGACTTGTGAGCAGATACAGTATCGATGCACTGGCGGTAAAGTTGGAGCCAATAAGCTCTCGGGTCCAACTGCTGCGGTTGCTCGGACTTTGCGACCATAATCGCGAGTTCGAGGGCGATGCGGTACTTCGTACCGTCAACGGTGACTGTCGAGTCATCCATAATGATTTATCCATTCATTTCCGTTGACAGCGGCAGCAGATTTAAATTAGAGTTCTTTCTGTAAACAAAGCACTCCCTGTTGCCTTTAACTGTCAACGGGCGTTTTGAAAGGGTCGAGCTGCCAGCTCGACCTTTTCAGGTATAGACTATATTGATTTTATATGTGTTTGGCAACACAAAACGCTGTGGTTTTGAAAGAAGTTTCTAACCTGGGCGGCTGCAACACTTAGCACGCCGTTAGTAATGTTTTACATGACATTTATCGCGACATTCTGATAACTCCTTTCACCCCAAGATGTTGTGGTTTGCTTCATTACCGCGGGCGTGCAAGATTTGTGGAAAATATTGTGGAAACCACCCGCTAACGCAGGTGGTACTGACATGGGCGGCGGACTTAATCTGATAAACTTTCGGGTATGATCCGATGGGTTTTGATTGGGGTTCTGCTATTGGCGGTTGCGGGGGCGGCGGTGTTGGGTGGTTCGTGGTGGTGGGTGACGTCTGCGATGGACACTCCGCATGAGCACGCGAAGGCGGCGGAGTATATCTCCATTGAGAAAGGAACTGCCCCGGCGGCGGTGATCGGCAAGCTGGTGAGCGAAGGCGTGATAGCCAACGGAACGCCGGTGATGCTGTATCTGAGGACGCTGGGAGACGCTTCGAAAATAAAGGCCGGCGATTACAAATTCCCTTCCCCGATCACCCCGCTGCAGGTGCTGGCCGAACTCGAAAAAGGCGAAGAACGCGTCACGCGAATTACCATCCCCGAAGGCTTTACCATCTATGACATCAGCAAGCGTATAGCCGAGTTCGTGAATAAGAATCAGCCGCCGCAGAGCGGAACGGCGGATAGAGGTTCGCCGATCGTATGGACGGAGAAGGACGTGTTGTCACAGATGAACGACACCTCGCTGATACGAGACATCGACGCGGAGGCGAAGAACCTTGAAGGGTATATGTACCCGAGCACGTACGAGGTTCAGCCGGGCACGCAGCCGCAGGCGATCATCAATCAGATGGTCGGACAGTTTCGCAAGCAGTGGAAGCCGGAATGGACCGCTGCGGCAAAGGCAAAGGGCTTGACGCCGCATCAGGTGGTGACGATCGCTTCGCTGATAGAGACCGAGTCGAAGTTTCCGCAGGAGCGTGCGATAGTCGCGAGCGTTATCTTCAACCGTTTGTCGAAGGGCATCCCGCTCGGGATAGACCAGACGAACGTTTACATCGCGAAGATGCTCGGACGCTGGGACGGCACCATCCACCAGAGCGACCTCGACGTCGAATCGCCGTACAACACCCGCAAGCGTGCCGGCCTGCCCCCGGGCCCGATCTCAAGCGTGACCGTCTCGTCCATCGAGGCCGCCCTGAACCCCGCGACCACCGATTACATCTTCTACGTCCTCGACGTCCAAAAGAACGACGGCTCCCACCTATTCTTCGCCTCCGCCGCCGACTTCGAACGTGCAAAAGCCGACTATCAGAAATGGTTGGAAATTCAACGTGCCGAGAAGCGTGCCAATGAGGAGAATAGGGCAACCCCAGGGCAGTAGGAGGTCTGATGAATAAAGGTGCATTAGCAATTCTGGATTGCCTTGGTTTCCGAGGTATCTGGAAGGAAACCACCCCGGAAATGGTTATCTCTAAGATGACCGCAATCCATCAATGGGCGTCGTCGGATGAATTCCGCCAGACTAGTGACTTTCTTCGCGAACATGGGGACAGACTTAATGTACAAGCAACGCTCCTTTCGGATACGATCGTGGCAAGTGTTAATCAAATCCCGTCTGAAACGGAGCCGGAGATGCCGGCCTTCATCCTATTGCAAAAACTCGTCGAATTTGTAGAAGCGATCAATGCAAAGTTCGTAGGCGAAGACCCGAGAATCCTGTTGAGAGGATGCATCACCTACGGCGAACACATAATTACCGACCGATTTATCATTGGGCCAGCGGTCGACAGAGCAGCTTCCTACGAAAAGCTTGCGAATGGTGCCTTTATCTGGCTAGATCCCGCAGCGGGCCGGCTGTATGACGAGTATTTGACCTTCATGAGGGCAGTATCGTTTCCAAAGCTGACTGAGGATGGAATCAACCGCCTTTTGCGAGACGATTCCTTGGAGTTAAGCTACAAGCTAATAAAAATTGCCATATCCCAAGTAGGATTTCGTGACCACCCGAAGTTTGCTGTTCCGATCAAGGGCGGAGAGTCCCTTGTGAGTTATGTGGTTCAACCTTTTCGCGGCTTGAATAAGGTGAAACAGGGTGAATTGTATAAGACGTTTGAGGAAATTCTTTCCCGCGACGACCGCATTGATGTCGTCATAAAGCGAAATAACACACTAGCGTTTCTAGATTACGTGATTAAGTGTGACGATGAGCTAGATGAGGAGATGACTCAGCATCTTATAGAAAAAGAGATGTATGGGCTCGTGGACTCCTCCGACCGAGACTGGCGATCGAAGGCGAGAGATATCTTAAAGAACGCCTAGTCCACGTTGACCATGATCAAACTTCTAGCACTTGATCTGGACGGGACGCTGCTGGATTCTCGCGGTAAGGTTCCTGAGGCGAATCGGCGGGCGATACGGGCGGCTGAGGATGCGGGCGTTTTGGTGACGATCGCGACGGGGCGGCGGTTTCGAGATGCGAGGCCGGTGGGGATCGAGATGGAGTTCAATGCTCCGCTGATCACGCATAACGGTGCGTTGCTGAAGTATGCGGAATCGCTCGAAACTGTATCGGCGAGCCTTCTCGCCGGTGATACGGTACAGGAGATCATTCGGGTCGGTAAGAAGTTCGGCGGGAATGCGTTGGTGAGTGCGGATCCGCATGGGAAGGGGTCGATGCTGTATGACCGTGTGCCGGCTGACAACATCCCGCTGCAGCGATACCTGGAATGGTCGGAGCGTCTGCACGGCGACGAAGCCGAGCACGCCGTGATCCACGTTCAAGACCTTCACGACGCTTTGCCCGATCATGAGGTCATCCACATTTCATTCTCAGGCCAGTGTGAACCGATGTCGCGGATGCTCGCGTTTCTGGAAAATGAGCTGGGCGATTCGGTAAAGATCCTGCCGACGATCTATCCGGTTTTGGACTTTACGCTCATCGATATTCTGCCGCCTGACGCATCCAAAGGAACCGGAGTCGAGAAGCTCGCGATCATCAACGGGCTGACGGCTGAGAACGTTATGGTGATCGGTGACAACTTTAACGATCTGGACATGCTCGAATTCGCCGGGACACCCGTCGTGATGGGAAATGCAGACGCAGGTTTGCTAGAACGGGCGGAATTCTTTAAAACAGAGAGTAACAATCATTGCGGCGTTGCCGTCGCGATCGAGAGATTCATATTAAATCAGGAGAAATAAGTGGCTAATAGAAGTGCGGTTATCGAAACGAACAAGGGTACGATCAAGTTTGAACTTTTGGAGCAGGACGCTCCGAAAACGACTGAGAATTTCAGGCTTCTCGCTGAGAAGAATTACTACGACGGTGTGATCTTCCATCGTGTGATCCCGAACTTTATGATCCAGGGCGGCGACCCGCTCGGCGAGGGGTACGGCGGTGAATCAGCCTGGGGCGGAAAGTTTGACGACGAGATCGAAAAGGATTCGGACCTTTACGCGGGCATCTACGATAAAGGCACTGTCGCCATGGCGAATTCTGGCCCGAATACGAACGGTTCGCAGTTCTTTATCATGCACGTGGATTATCCGCTGCCGCCTGCCTATGTGAAGTTTGGACGGGTGTTGGAAGGGCAGGAAGTCGTCGACGCGATAGCAACCGTCGAACGGAATCACAATGACAAACCGCTGGACCCAGTCGTTATGGAACGGGTCTACATTGAAGAGTTGGCTTCATAAGCGATGCGTGCCGTCGTCCAGCGAGTTTCGCGAGCGAAGGTGACTGTCGGTGAAGACATTACCGGCGAGATCGACAAGGGACTGCTCGTGCTGCTCGGCGTGTCGGTTCGTGATTCTGAGAAAGACGCGATCTACTTAGCCGATAAGATCCTAAACCTGAGGGTATTTGAGGATGCGGAGGAGAAAATGAATCTTTCGCTCCTCGATATCAAAGGCGAGCTGTTAGTCGTATCGCAATTCACTCTTTATGGTGATGTGACACGCGGCCGCAGGCCTTCGTTCATCGAAGCGGCTCCGCCGGAACGAGCGAACCACCTATACGAAGCGTTTGTCGCAGAGGCAGGCAAGCAGGTTGACGGGGTCCAAACCGGCCGGTTCCAAGCGATGATGGACGTTGAACTCGTCAACGACGGTCCGGTCACAATCCTTTTAGACAGCGAGAAACTCTTCTAGGCAGTTCTTATCTTCAATATGAAATTCATTGCTTTTGTACTTCTCTCAGTTGTCGCCTTTACCGCTTGCGGTGGACCTGCCGCCAATTCTTCGAATAGATCGGCTGAGATCAAGAAAGGGGTTCAACCGGTAGCCGATAGTGAGATCGCCGTGATCGAACTTGAAAACGCTGCGGCGTACGGGACGATCAAGATCGAGCTGTACTCGAATATCGCTCCGAAGATGGTTGAGAGGTTCAAGGAGCTAGCGAAAGAGGGCGTGTATGACGGAACGACTTTCCATCGGATCAACCCCTCGGTGGTCCAAGGCGGCGACCCGCTTTCGAAGGACGAGGACCCATCGAATGACGGCACCGGCAAGTCGAGCAAGCCGAATGTTCCTGCCGAATTCTCCGATATCCTGTACGACACCGGAATTCTGGGAGCCGCACGCGGTCAGAGTAATGATTCGGCGAACTCGCAATTCTTCATCACGCTGAAACGGGAACCCGGATTTGACCAGCGTTACACTATCTTCGGCAAGGTGATCGAGGGAATGAATAACGTGCGAACGATCTCCGGCGTACAGCCTAAGGACGGCGAGCGTCCGGTCGAGCCGGTCCGGATCAAAACCGTTCGTATTGAACCAAAGCAGTGAATTGAATAAAATAAAGCTTCTGCTCGCGTAGCTCAGTGGATAGAGTGCTTCCCTCCGAAGGAACTCGATGCTGATACGACTCTCGCCTCAAACCACCTCAAGACCAATCATTTACTAGACAAGTCGCTGTTCGATGATATGACTAGATGCGTTATTAAACGCTTCGTTAGTCTCCACAATAGCGCCATCTTTTCAACCCAGTAACAAGAAAAGTCGCTCAGAAGATTTCAAAGTCGAAGATTCAACCTTGAAAAGACCGATCGGCAACCCTGAGTCACCGATCGGCAACGGAAGCAGAGGGCGGATGCGTTCAACCCCAGCTTCCCAAAAGGCAGACGGTACTAATGACCGCCTAGCCCAAAAAGCGAAGAAGAGCCAATTAAAAAATTCTTTTGAAGAGAGACATTCGCCGAGAAGAGAGTGAGGATCGGCGAAGCAACATTATGTGCAATCCGCTCGTGATCTGCAATGTCCGGTAAAGTCAATTCCCCGAAATTCTGGAATCTGAACTCGATTCGTTCTATAGCTTTGATTCAAAGGACAACTGAAGGATTGGGCCCCGGCGGGCTGGATCTAAAGGGTGAACAACTTAACTCTGGCCTGCCAGAGGACCGGCTCAGACGTTAAACACCTAGGCCGGTCTTTTCGCTTCCTCGATTGATCAAAAGCGCGCTATGATTCCGCGATGCCCCAAGCAACTCTCAAACTGTTTCTCTTGGTTCTCGTCCTTTCCGCTTCGGGCGTCATAAGCCAAACAACTTCTTACGATCTCTACTTAGGCGATCCCGCGACAAAGCTCTACTTCTCGTATAAGTGTACGGAGGCAAGGAAGCTCT
>JAQSDP010000022.1 GCA_029945985.1 bacterium
CAGGAAAAACCATCAGCCGGGGCGAGATGCTCGGCCTTGTCGGTTCCACCGGACGGTCGACCGGCCCGCACCTTCACTATGAACTGCGTGTAAATGGCAGACCGGTCAACCCCCGATTCTTCCTTCCAGCCGAGCCCATAAGCTTAGCCCGACGTTAAAAATCATTCCAACCTTTCTTTCGAAAAGCGAGTCGAAATTTCGACTCGCTTTTCTTACTATGCGGGCTCGCTCTCCAAACGAATCGCTTATATAATTATAAGTTCGACTCGAAGGCATCACTCTACAGGACCCCAACTATGACAACGAACCGTTCTTTTTATCTATCGTCCTTCTTGACGATCGCTATCCTTGTGACCTCGGTTATGCCGGCCCTCGCTCTCTTCGACGAGGGTATGTATATGCCGGACAAGATCGCCACCATCCGGGATCTGAAGAAGCGAGGTTTAAAGCTCAAGCCTGAGGAGATCTACAACCCAGCCGGAGGCGGCCTGACAGATGCGATAATCCGACTTTCGATCGGGTGCACGGGTGAGTTCGTGTCTCCTGAAGGGCTGATCCTCACCAATCATCACTGCGGCTTCGACGCACTCGTGTCCGCTTCAACCCCCACCAGCGATCTGGTTGAAAATGGGTTTAAGACTGACGGGCGAGCCGGAGAGATCTCGGCTAAGGGCTATTCGATCTACATCACTGAGAGAAGCGAGGACGTGACCGGCAAGATCAATTCCGCAGGGACGGCACTTACCGGCGAGGCTCTCGCTACCGCAATCAAGGGCCTAACCGAGTCCGAACAGGCAAAGGCACCGGCCGGTTCGATCGTTCGCATTCAGACGCTGAACAACGGCTACTACCATTATCTTTTCCAGACCCGGCAGATAAAGGACATCCGTGTGGTCTTCGCCCCACCCCGTAATATAGGTATTTTCGGCGGAGACCCGGACAATTTTGAGTGGTCTCGGCACACAGGAGACTACACTTTCCTTCGTGCATATACCGCTCCCGATGGCACTGCGGCCGAGTATTCACCGAACAATGTTCCTTATAAGCCGAAACGGTTTTTGACGATGAATATCGGCGGTTTGAAGGAAGACGATTTTGTTTTCGTGCTTGGTTTTCCGGGCGGGACGACGCGTTATCGGGAGTCGCAATCGATCGAATATGCCCGCGACGCGAATTTCCCTTTCCTTTCCTCATGGCTCGACGCGAGGAGCGATGCTCTCCGCGAGATCGGCCGGACCGACGAAGACAAGCGGATCAAGTTTCAATCGGACATAGCGAATTTTGACAACTCTTTCAAGGTTTTTGATGGCGGGCGTCTGAGGCTGATCCAGTCGAACGTGGTGGAAAAGCGTCAAGCTGAAGAGAAGCAGTTCGCGGCGTGGGTTGATGGCGACGCAGCCCGTAAATCAAGGTACGGCACCGTTCTGAGCGAGCTTGCCGCTGCTTCGGCTGAGTCCAATAAAACGGCAAAGCTCGACATCCTTGTGCGGCGTATGCCGGATCCGACGATGCCGGTATTCGGGCAGATCTATGCTGCGGCTGCATCCGGACAGATGCTCGACGACGCAGGGAAGGCCGCGAAGCTAGCGGAAGCGAAGAAGGCTCTGGATGGCCGCGAGCCTCTCTACGAGCGGGAGATGATCAAGTTCTATCTCAAGAAATTCGACGAGCTGCCGGCCGACCAGAAATTTGCGGGTGCCGAGAGTCTTTTCGGAACGTTCGAAGGCAATGCGAGGCGTGCGGCGGAAGAAGCATTCGCGACCAATATCGCGCAGGGAGATTACTGGAAACCGGAAACGATAGCAGCTCAATACGGCCCGCAGACGATGGATTTCCGTCCCGAACGCGATCAGCCCAAGGCCTTCGCGGCAGCCTTGAAAAAGGCTAAAGATGCGGCGAATGCGAGAGCTGCGGCGTTTGCGTCAAAGATCGACCGACTACGGCTTTTGTATCAGCAAGGCATGGCGGAAATGAAGGGCCTGACACCTTACCCCGACGCTAACTCAACGCTGCGTTTCACTTACGGCAACGTCAAGGGTTACAGCCCGCGAGAGGCCGAGTATCGCTCGCCGTTCACGACGCTGACCGGAATGTTTGAGAAGGACACAGGAGTAAATCCTTTCGACGTGCCGCAAAAGATAAAAGATCTTTATGCAGCAAAGGATTTTGGCCGATACGGCGAGAACAACAACGTGGTGGTCAACTTCATCGCGTCGACCGATATCATAGGCGGCAACAGCGGATCGCCTGTCCTGAACGGTAATGGCGAGCAGGTCGGGCTCGTTTTCGACGGCAACTACGAGGGCCTCGGGAACGATTTCTACTATGACCCGAATCGCAACCGAACTATCGCGGTAGACATCCGCTTCGTCCTGTGGGCGACTGAGAAGGTCGGCGGAGCGAAGTGGGTGGTCGACGAGTTGAAGCTCGCCGGCGGGCCGAAGGCTGCTGCTGCTAGAAACTAAGTTGCACCCATGTTTTGGCGCGGAAATCGACAGGTTTCCGCGCCTTTTTGCGTTTTGCAACGCACAATCGTCGGTCTAACTGGTTACTTTTCAACCGTTTACAGCCGGTCAGCGATCGTGCACTCATCGAGCATCGCTAACTCCTTGTTTTTCAACAAGTTCCGACGACGGCATCAACGATCGCGCCGAGGTGCAAACAAAAGCCCGTCCGGCGACACGCTCCCTTTTTTCGATATCCGAAAGATGGACGACTTCAAAGGGATTCTGAAAGGATCGATAAGATTCCGGAAATAACTTCATACCTAGCCGAAGGGGTGGTAGTCGTGGCGGGCGATGACCCGGCCCGTGGTGTCGGTGTCGATTCGAGTGCTGGCGGGTTGGTTCTCTTCCGTCTTCGTGTTGTTTCGTGTCGTTTTCGTGGTTGATAGCTTTCGACCAGCCACGAAATTACACGAATAAACACGAAGCCAGAAACTCCCGAACGCCTTGTCGAAAACAGCGAAAGGTCTTTTTGCCTCGTCTAACTTGCGATTGCCGAAGCGATTGTAGATGAACGTCTGTTCCCACTGCTGGACCGAGTTCTTGATCGCCTCGGCGATGGTGATGCGAATCAGTTCGTCGTAGGTGTAAGTCTGAACAAACGGCGGAGCCACGCCGGGGACGATGATCGTCTGTTTCGTAACGTTTCCGTAGTCAGCCGAAGCGGTGGAGCCATACTCGTATTGAAGCTTGAGCATGTCGTGAGAGTTCACACCATTCCCAAGCCCGTATCTGCGTCAGCTGCAGACGCGAGTTGAACACCTTTATCTCCGACTTCATATTTTTTAGAGAGCGCCCGTGAAATCCCGTTAAGTAAATCCGATCATCGGATGCCGTTTGACTAACTTCCTCTTAGGGGGGTGAAATCCGTCTTCCAGATATCGACCTCAAATAAGTCGCCAGCCTGGTCAACGTTAAGCGAAGCCAGAACTGTAACACCGTCACTATCGATAAATTCATGCTCGGCAACCGTCCGGCCATAGATTCGTCTCTCCTCACCAACTCCGCAAGGCAATAAGCGTATACTGCCCATCCCGCCATCTTTCATCGGCTCCACTAGAAGAGTCTTTTTCCATGTGCCCGGTAGATCAAGACCAGAAGCTTTTTTGACAAGCAAGTCCAGAAGTTTTTGTTCCTGCAGTGTTGGTTTCCTACTTTGCATGTATCCTCCCCACATTGATTGCACCATTTGGCAGTTTGAAAGCAGTGTACTGAAGCGTTTGTCCTCCGACTTGCACGATACCGTTATAATGCTGTCCAGGAGGAATCTTGGATGCGATGTTTTGTATGTTCTGCATTACTGCGGCTTGCACGTCTTGTCTGTTCAAACCAAGAGAGTCCGTGTGACGAAAAGTGTGAGAGATTTGATTTGCAACTCGACCAAACTGTACCGAAACTCCCTGGACAATTTGTGCCGCTTTATCAGGATTCGCGGCAGCCGCGGCTCCCAGAGTAGTAGCCGCACCGGTTCCGGCTTCGGTCAGTCCGAGAAGAGTTATGCTTCCTCCTGCAGCTGTTCCGGTAGCCCACATCGCGGCTCCTACACCGGTGCCAATCAAAACACCCGTGCCAGCCACCATGGAAACGGTTGCTATCTTTTGAGGAGCACTGTTGCCGATTGCCGAAGCCAATTGAGAAGCGGCATCCGCGACCGGTGTCGACGGAGTTGCAATCACTTCTCCGCCACCTTTTGAAAACATCTTGTAAATTGCAACACCACCTCTCTCTATTATTGCAAAATCGCTGCCTCCAAAATCGATCCTCGAATAGTTTCCACCGGCCAGATACTTTTTCAGCTCTTTCCCGTAAACATCGTGGTACGTATACACCCCATCCGCATTCTTTTCGTTGGAACGAATCCAGTCTTCCCCAGTTGGGTCGGTAATAGCAAGTGGGTTATTTCCAACGTAAACATACCGATTCCAGGTTTGCGGATTTTCCGTCCGGCCGCTAGCCATTAGAGGATCAGGACTTGAGAATCGTCCCTGCCCACTCGCAAAATATCTTGCTTGCGCGTAATCCAAGTCCGTCTCGCCGTCGCGTTCGTAGCCGGTGAAGCCCTGACGGACATCATCTACAACATAGCCCTGACCGCTTGACCGACCGGTGGTGATCTCTTCGCCGTAGGGCATGTAGTCTGAGCGGGACGCGACGGTGCCGACGGCGTCTGTATTTATCCGTGGCGTTCCGAGGTGGTCTGCTGTCAGGTATTGGGTCTTGGCGTCCTGCGAGGGCTGGACGATCGTCGAATATTCCCCGATCAACTTCCCACCCGCATCATAGACAAAGATCGTCGTCTCCCCGCCCGGCACCACTTTCTTCACCCGCTTGCCGTCGCCATCGTAAAAGTATTCCCCGATCGTCGCGATCGGATCGCCGCTGCCGTCTACGGTCTCGACCTTCGTCTGCTTGTTCTCGGCGTCGTAGGTGAACTTCCTGCTCTCGGCGTCGCGAGTGGTGTTGCCAGCCGCGTCGTAAGAGTATCCCTGTCCCGCTTCGAACCGGTTGTCGTCCGTGTCGATCGTCGGGTTGTAGATCTTCGGGTCGAAGTTCGCGGGCAAGGTCGTCGTGTTGGTGCCCGCCGTATTGAAGTTCCGATTGCCGTAGCGATCGTATTTGAAGGTCTGCTTCCAACACTTGGTCGGGTCGGCAGTGCAATTGGACCAGCCCGAAGGCTTCTCCTCCGCACTCTCGAGCCGGTTCAACGAGTCGTACGTGTAGTTCTGAACGAATGGCAGGGTGACACCCGGAATGGTGATCGTCTGGCTCTGCACATTGCCGTTATTCTGCGTCGTCCCATAGCTGTATTCGAGCTTCAACACGTTCTGCGAGTTCACGCCGTTGCCCAGGCCGATCTGTATCGGCTGCAAACGGGAGTTGAACACCGTGTTCTCCCACTTCCCATTCCCAAGCCGCATGGCCTCAACCGCCCCGGCAGCATTATAAATGAACGCGTTAGCAAAATTACGATAGGTTTCAACTGACCGCTTCAGGCTAAGATGTCGCGACCCACGTATTCGGTTGTCGAAATGGGGCCCGACGGTTGGGTTGACGAGAATGAGATCCTTGATTTCTGATCAGAGATGTGCTATCTCTGATACATCGTGCTATCTAGCGGCGATTACTCTTATGATCAATGTTGATGACCTGGAAAAATTCCTCGGAGGGCCGACACCTTCGCCTTTCGATCGGCTGTATGTGACGATCAACAAGGAAAACGTGATCGGGCTCAATATGAACGCGTATAAGAAGCTTGGCAGGCCGGAAGCAGTTTTTCTGCATTATAGCCGATCGAAGATGATCATCGTGATCGAACCAGCCTCGGTGAGGATGCCCGCGGCGTTTCCGGTCAAGAAGAAAACCCATGTCGGGTGGCGGATAAATGCTTCACCGTTCTGCAAGCACTTTGGCATCCGCATCGATTCGACCGAACGGTTTATTAATCCGGATCTCGAACACGAGGGACGCAGATTGGTGCTTCGGCTCAAAGAGACTGTAACGATTAAACAACTGCGTCGAAAGAAGAAGGCTGAATAGAAAACTTGCCCGATGCCGCTTCAGAAGGCATATTAGACAAATAGTAAATGGCTAAGAGCTTACGATTATCGTTGGACGGTAACGAGTTTGAGGTGATGATCACACGCATCGACCGCGACGATCTTTACGGGCGCGTTGAGGTTGAGGCGTTCGACGAAAAGGGCAAGCCGGCCGAACTCAAGGTGCTTGCGGCGGACGGTAAAACGCTGATCGAACGCGGCGGGTCCGCTCTCGCGGTCGTAAATGAAAAGGGCGACTCGATAGAACGGACAGAACTTACGCCCGTCGACATTGATGGCAAGGAACTGCCAAAGGTCGAAGCGTCGTTTGGCCAAACGAATGTTTTGGATAAGGCGGAGGTAGACGATTATCTCGGCCTCGTCGTGAAATCTGTTTACGTACTGGACCCGGCGGAAGAGTCGGACATCGATTATCTGCTTGACCACCTGGACGGCGGGCAGATGTACAAGTTTCCGTTCAGCTACCGCGGCGGCATAGAGCACGACGCGGCTTACATAGTCGGCAGCGGAAATGACGCGTTCATGGTGCTGGGCAAGGACGGCGACGTCGATTACCTGAAATTGAATCAGGCGACCGTTCTTGACCCGCAGGAAGAGGTGGAGATCTCGGCGGACGAGATCAGCTTTGACTTGTTGTAAGACTCGCGGACGAGACGTCCGCGTTCCATATGGCGATAAATATTAGCAATGCGCAGAATCGGGACGCGGTCGTGGCGGTGGAGACGCTTTACGGCAAGCGGGAGGTGCGGTATGTCGATAAGAAGGGCAAACCGACAGCGAACGTGCGCGTGCTGAAGGCGGATTCGGAACACGAATTGCCGGTGCTGCTTAAGAAGCATAAAGATCTGAACAAGGTCGCGAAGGCGTTGGTGAAGGACGATCCGGAGATCGATATGGATCTGACCGGAATGTTCCTTACGGATACGTCGAAGGTCTACGTTTCGCCGCGTGGGATCGTTCACCTTGTAGAAGAGTTCGAGCTGGTTTACGAGCCTGACGGTGAACTGAAAACGCGGCGGCCGAGGATCAAGACGTCGCAGAACATGAACTCGGAAGTGCCGGTGCGTTGGACGGGTAAGTTCATCAAGAAAGAAGAGGCAGTGAAGCGGTTCGTTTTTACGAATACGAAGCAGGTGGTTCACGTAAATGGGCTGACTTTCGATTTCCTTTATCAAATGGCCGAGGACCTGGCGAAGCGTGATTCGATGCTGCTGCTTCGCGGAGGTGAGAAGGGCGACGAGCCGCTGGTTATGAATCGCGGCGGAAAACCGTACAACGCCTTTTTGGAAGGAAGAGTGAAAGGCGAGAGCTATTGTCTACTGCTGCATATGTCGAACATGGAGCTGAAACGGCCGAAGGTGATCGCGGACGAGTAACGATGGACGCCGGATACGATAAGAAGAAGTTCAAAGGTAAGTTCGATTACTTCGTCGGCAAGGCTTCGGACTTGAACGATCCGTCGCTGCAGGCGAAGGCGGTCGATTACAAGCGGAAGCTCAGCCAGTCGATGCGGGCTCTTCCGGGTGCGGACATCGGCAAGATCCACGCTGCACGCGGATGGTTTATCACGCGAAAGTACGACGGCGAATTCTGTCTCGTTTTCTTCGACGGCGAGACCACGATCTCGATCCATCCGAGCGGGACCGTTCGTACCGGACTTCCATGCCTCGACGAGGCTGGCGAGAAACTAAAGAAAGCTAAAGTTAAATCCTGCGTGCTTGCGGCGGAGTATTTTCTGCCGGATGCTGTCGCGACCGTTCGTTCGCTCGAGCAGGTCCTCGGCGTTTTGCGGTCGCCATCATCGAAAGCAGACATGGAGCGGCTGTCGCTGGCAGTGTTCGACATTGTCGAACTCGACGGTAAGCCGGTAACCGAGGTCAAGAAGGTATTCTCCTCGCTCGATAAATTCTTCGGCAAGGCAAAGCGAGTGCAGCCGGCCGAGTACAAAGAGGTTCACAAGACCGAATCGATAATGGAGTTGTATGTCGATTGGGTTGTTGGTCAGGGAGCTGAGGGGATAGTAGCCCGCCATGACAAGGCTGGGATGTACAAGATCAAGGCGAAGCACACGCTGGACGCCGCGATCATCGGCTATTCCGAAGGAACCGAGAACCGGAAAGGAATGCTGCACGATCTGCTCGTTGCCGTCGTTCGACCCGATGGAACCTACCATGAACTGACGCGAGTCGGCGGCGGCTTCACTGATGATGAACGAAAGAAGTTCATAACCGATTTCAAGAAACAGACGGTGCCATCGGATTACGTCGCGGTGAATAACGATTACGTCGCTTACGAGATGATCAAACCAGGCCCCGTGATCGAGATGTCGTGCCTGGATATGTTGGCTGAACGCTCACGCGGCGGGACCGTGAACCGAATGGTGCTTGACTGGAACGGGAAGAAATACACGGCCCTTTCTCGAATGCCGCTCGTCAGCGTCATCTCGCCGCAATTCATCCGGATCCGCGATGATAAGCAAGCTAGCGCTGAAGAGACGAGTATCAAACAGGTCACCGACCTTGTGGACGTGAAGGACGCAGACGCCTCGGCTGATACCTCTCGAAAGAGTCCGAGCAAGCTGATCGAACGAGTCGTTTACACAAAGACGATGAAGGAAAACCTGATGGTG
>JAQSDP010000023.1 GCA_029945985.1 bacterium
GCAGCCGCCTTATCGACGGAGTCGACTACGATGATTACGCGTCTATCGTGGGGATCACGGTCCGAGAGGGCAGGTCTTTAAGCTCAACGGGAGATGAGGCTGTTATCGACACCGGCTTCCAGCGGCAAAAGAATCTTAAGGTTGGGGACAAGACGAATCTTTTCGAACGGGATTTCACGATCGTAGGTATTTACGAACCCGCCGCGGGAGCGCGGGTAAAAATACCGCTTGCGACGATGCAAGAGCAGCTCGGCGGTGAGGGAAAAGTTACCGCGTTCCTAGTGAAAACAGATCCGAACCTAGACCCGAAGTCCGTGGCCGAACGCCTAGGTCGAACCTTCCCGGGGAATCAGATACTGCTCACTAGCGAGTTACCGGAGTTGTATATGCAGGGCTTCCCGGCTATGAACGTCTTCTTGAATGTCTTCATCGGCGTCGCAGCGGTGATCAGCGCTCTCGTCATTCTGTTGACTATGTACACGACCGTCACTGAGCGCACACGGCAGATCGGCATTATGAAATCGCTCGGTATGAGCAATGGAAAGATCGCTTGGACGATCGCTCAGGAGGCGATCCTTCTCAGCTTTCTTGGCGTGATCACGGGCATTGTTCTAACGTTTGTCGTGCGGGCGCTGCTGACGCGGGTAACGACTCTCGAAGTCGAGATGAGTCCGCTAGTCCTTGGCATTACCCTAATCGTCGGCCTGATCGGCGGCGCGATCGGTTCGCTCTATCCTGCAATGCGAGCTGCACGGCTCGATGCTGTGGAGGCGTTAAGCTACGAATGATCGTTGCCGAAGCCCGCACAAAGTGAGGGCTTGCTTTCTGTTCGCGGCCGGATTCCCTTACTTCGTGCGGGCTTCTGCACGGTGAGCTTCTGCATTTATGGACACGAAATTACCTGAGAGTACGCGACTCGCTTTTATTGGCTGCGGTGTAATGGCCGAGTCGATGGTTGCCGGATTGATGCGGCAGGAGATCGTCACGGCTGATCAGATCGTAGCCACCCATCCGCGGGGGGACCGGCGAGAAGAGCTGTCTGGGAAATACGGTATTCAATGCTTCGAGCATAACGCAGAAGCTCTGGGAAAATTGCCCAGTGATGGCGTTGTGCTATTGTGCGTTAAGCCGCAACGACTTGGCGGCGTTTTCCTGGATCTGACGGGCCGTTTGAAACCCAGCCAGCTCGTGGTTTCGATCGTCGCCGGTGCTCGGATCGAAAACATTTCGGAATCCTTGTCGAATGGTCTTGTCGTGCGGGCTATGCCGAACACGCCGTCGCGGATCGGCAAGGGGATGACGGTCTGGACGTGCTCGGACTCGGTTGACGACCATCACAAGTTGCAGGTCCGCACGATGCTGTCGGCCCTAGGCAAAGAGCTTTATGTCGAGACCGAAAACATGATCGACATGGCGACCTCCCTGAGCGCTACCGGACCGACCTACATATTTATGGTGATGGAAGCGATGACCGATGCAGGCGTTCATCTTGGTTTCTCGCGCGAAGTTTCGAAGGAACTTGTTCAGCAGACCATGCTCGGTTCGGTGCTGTTCGCGATGGAATCGCATAAACACCCAGCGGAGCTCCGCAACATGGTCACCTCACCGGGCGGGACTTCGGCAGAGGCGATCTACCAGATGGAGAAAGGTAGTTTACGAACGGTGCTGTCGAAAGCGATCCATGCGGCCTACAAACGCGCTGTCGAGCTAGGGAAGAGATAATTCAGATGTTTAGACTTCAAGCGTTAGCTTGCATCGCTTGCGGAAAGTCGCCGCCAGGCAGACCAATACAAGCTAAAGCTTGATCTCTGAACGATTTGAACTCTAAACGGCTTTCATCCACTCGCGATCTTTTTCACCCAGCTCAGCGATCTTCGACATAAGGTGATCCGAGATCTCCTTATGCGTCCTGAGGGAATCGCGCTTACCGTGGAACACGGATAGATCGATCGGATTGCCGAACCAGATGCGGACCTTTTCCCCACCCGTCCAATTGCCTAATATCTGTTTCGGCAGATCGTTGCCGAGGCCCGCGATGAAAACCGGGATCACCTGCGGATCAGCATTAAGAATGACCTTCCCTATACCGGGTTGCGCGGGAAGAAAGCTGTAAGGATCTTGATTCAGGTTCCGCTTCCCTTCCGGGTGAAACCCAATAACGTGCCCATTTCCTTCGCTCGAAAGGCGGATCAACTCCCGTAGTGAAAACTTGTCAAATCTCCTCTTCTCTCCTTCGCCGTCTTCGCGAAAGAAGGGCGGGTACATGGACCACCAACCCATCACGAAATTCACCAACCAGCCGACAGGATTGTCGTAGAAAAACTTGGCTCGGACAGGAAAATAAAGCCTAACAGGCCGCGTCGTGCGGCGAAATATCACACTCGAGACCGTGTACATATCGAAGAACGAGCGGTGATTGGCGACGAGTATCAGCGGCTGGTTCGGATCTGAATTCTCGACGTTCACGATACCGAAGACGTTCATCAAATTGTAAGTAGCGATGCGGATCCAGAGCGAGCCGATATGGCGTTGGCAAAAGGTCCAAAACCGCTTCCACGTCCCGAAGTTCATCGCCCGAACAAGCTTAAAGCCGGTCCGCTCGATGGGCCGAAGCACACCGACCTCTTCCGCCGTCGGTGCGAGCGAATTTGGCTCGGCCACGGTGAGTTCGGTGTTCTTTGGTTCTTCAAGAGTGTCTTGAGCCATCAGACGAAGCGTTATTCTAGCAAGGCGGTGCGGGATGAAGAAACTATTCGAGGTCGATAACGATCGGCGACTGCGTCGGATTGTAATGCTCGTCGCAGGTAGAAGCATTGACGAATTTCACTCCGAACTCTTCGTGGACGCCGTAGCCGGAATGAATGTGACCGAAGACGTGAAGCTTTAATCGTCTGAACGCGGCGATCTCCTCGACGCGTTTTCGCAACTCCTCGCAGCCGGTATTCTCGTCCCAACCCTCACGGGGGACAAGATCGAGAATGCCATTCGGCGGGCTGTGGGTTATGAGAATGTCGATATCGTTCGAGATCATCGCCCACTTCTCTGCCATCTGAGGTCCGCGATCGAGATTGAACGCCCAATTGAAAAACCGCGGTTGCCAGGGCGATCCATAGATCTTTATTCCGTCTATCTCGACCGATGAGTCCTGCAGATAGACGATGCCGGGATCAAGAAGGCATCTAGCTAGATGATTATCCTTCTCAAACAGCCAGTCATGATTCCCCGCCACGAAGATTTTCCTTTTGTGGGGAAGGTCTGAGAACCAACCATTGAAGGCTTCAATTTGTTCTACTGTCCCGACGGTCGTCGCATCACCCGAATGAATCAGAAGATCGCCGTCTGGAACATCAATCTGATCATTACAATTATGTGTGTCGGAAATGCAGACGATCCGGGGCATTAATTTCTACTCTTCGATGCAGGTATTTCTCACCTGGAACCACTTGCCGCCTCGCTGCGTGCACGCCCACTCATCGTAAATTCTCGAGTACCAGATCGCGAACGCAACGGTGCAAAGCGAAACGACGACGACGCAGATGGCCATGATTATCCGACGGCTATTCAATGTTGAAATACTTCGCCTCCGGGTGGTGGACGATGATCGCGGAGGTTGATTGCTCGGGATCGAGCATGAACTCATCGGTCAGTTCGACATCGATGCGGGACGGATCGAGCAGTTCGCAGAGTTTGGTTTGGTCGGAGATGTTCGGACATGCGGGATAGCCGAAGCTGTATCGCGAGCCCTGGTAGCCCTGGTGGAAGAGCTTGGTTAGCTCCGGTGCGTCGCCCGTGGCGAACCCGAGTTCTTCGCGGATGCGTTTATGCCAGAGTTCGGCGAGAGCCTCGGCGGATTCGACGGAGAGGCCGTGGAAAAGTAAGTAGTCCTGATAATTGTCGGCCTTGAAAAGCTCAGCTGAATATTCGCTTGCACGGCGGCCCATCGTTACGAGGTCGAACGCGACGACGTCGATCTTGCCCGATTCTTTAGACGCGAAATAGTCAGCAAGGCACAGGTTCTTCCCGCCGCGTTGCTCGACAGCCTGCCGCGGGAATGTGAACCGCATCCGTTCAGTCTTTTCGTCGTCCTGATAGATGATCAGATCGTTGCCCTCGGACTGGCACGGGAAATATCCGTAAACGAGCTTCGCCTCAAGCAGCTTTTCGCGGATCGCCTTCGCCTTAACTTCGGCGAACTTCGGATAGACGGTTTCCTCGAGGATCTGCTTGTATTCTTCAGAAGATTTCTTGCCCTGCTTGAACTGCCACTGGCCTTTGAAAAGCGCGGTCTCATTGATGAAGGCAAATACTTTCGTCAGATCGGTGATCTCGACCACCTTCGACCCGTAGAACGGGGCCTTTGGAAGTTCAGTGAGAATCGAGATCTCTGAGCGATTCGTATGCGTCGTGTCGCCAGTTGGACGCGAAGAGACTCGCGCCGCTTCGACTCCGAGTTTTGCGTCTTCGCCGACGAGATCCTCGACATCCGCGACGGTTACGATCTCGTCAGCTTCCCCGTCCGCTGACGCAGGTCGTAATGGCGGAGCACCGACTGCCGCTGCTTCTGCTTTTTGCGTCAACTGATCCATCGCGTGGAGGCCATCAAAGGCGTCGCGGGCGTAGAACAGTTTTCCTTGATATAGCGGGATCAGGTCGTTATCGACGTACCGCCGATTGAGCGCGGCACCGCCGAGAATGACTGGGACGTTGATGCCGCGTTCGTTCATTATCTCGAGGTTGTCACGCATGATAAGCGTCGACTTTACGAGCAGGCCACTCATGCCGATCGCGTCGCATTTCGTTTCGTCCCAGGCGCGGAGGATGTCGTCGATCGGCTGTTTGATGCCGAGATTTACCACCTTGTAGCCGTTGTTGGTCAGGATGATGTCTACAAGATTTTTGCCGATGTCATGGACGTCGCCTTTCACGGTCGCGAGTACGAGTACTCCCTTGTTTGACCCCTCGACCTTATCCATAAACGGCTCCAGGAACTTCACTGCCGCCTTCATCGATTCTGCGGACTGCAGGACGAAGGGCAACTGCATCTGGCCACTTCCGAACAGGTCGCCGACCGTTTTCATGCCGTCAAGGAGGATGTCGTTGATGATCTCGAGCGGCGGATATTTTTCGAGGGCGAGCTTAAGCGAATCTTCCAGACCGATACGCTCGCCGTCGATGATGTGGTGCTTTAGCTTGTCTTCAATGGACAGATTCGAAACGTCCGGCTTTATCGACTGCGCCGATTTGCCCTCGAACATGGTCGAAAACTCGGCAAGCGGGTCGTAAGTGCAGATGTCGCCCTCAAACTTTCGCCGGTCATAGATAAGATCGCGTGCGGTGTCGATCTCGTGTTCGCTGAACCGCATCAGGGGCAAGATCTTGGACGCATTTACGATAGCGGAATTCATCCCGGCTTCGACGCAATCGTGCAGGAATACGGAATTCAGGACGACCCGGGCGGCGGGCGATAGTCCAAACGAAATATTCGAAACGCCGAGGATGATGTTCGCATCCGGCATTTCGGTCCTGATCTGGCGAATCGATTCGATAGTCTCGTCGGCGTTCCTGCGGTCTTCTTCGATGCCGGTCGAGATCGGCAACGCGAGCGGGTCGAAGAAAATATCGTGGCCGGGAATGTCGTATTCGGTTACCTGTTTGTAAGCTCGGCGGGCAATCCTGAGCTTATCGTCCGCTCGGCGGGCCATTCCGTCTTCATCGATCAGCCCGATCACGACGGCGGCTCCGTACTCTTTCGCAAGATCGAGAACCTTTAGGAACCGAGGCTCGCCATCTTCGTAGTTGGTCGAGTTCAGAATCGATTTGCCGCCCGCGTGTTCCAGGCCGGCTTCCATCTTTTCCCACTCGGTCGAGTCGAACATGATGGGAATCTTGACGTTTGTCACCAGCCGCGACGCGAGTTCTTGCATATCGGCAACGCCGTCGCGCCCCACGAAATCGACGTTGACGTCCAGGATATGTGCGCCTTCTTTTTCCTGCGACTTCGCGAGGTTGATCAGCCCGTCCCAATCTTCGGCGTCGAGAAGGTCTCGCATCTTCTTCGATCCGCTGGCGTTAACGCGCTCGCCGACGATAAGGAACGACGCGTCCTGCGTGTACGGCTGTTGGAAGTATATTGAAGATGCGGAAGGTTCGAGTTTCGCGTTTCGATCTCTTGGCGAAAGGTTTCCGACGCGTTCGATGACAAGCTTCAAATGTTCCGGCGTCGTTCCACAGCACCCGCCGACTACATTCGCACCAAAATCCTGCACGAAATGCTCGACCTGAGCGGCAAAGCTCTCAGGCGTTTCGTCGTAATGCTGCTTGCCGTCCTTGACCTCGGGCAGGCCAGCGTTCGGCAATACTGAAACCGGGATCGGGGAATTCTCACACAGATAGCGGAAACTATCCGCCATCTGCTTAGGGCCGGTGCCGCAGTTCATGCCGATCACGTCGATCGGGAATGGCTCGAGTGCCGTCAAAGCCGCTCCGATCTCAGTCCCGTTCAGCATCGTACCAAACGTTTCGATCGTCACCTGGGCGATCACGGGAATGCGGATCTTGCGGGTTTCGAACTGATCGAAGATCGCGGCGAGCGCGGCCTTAGTTTGAAGCAGATCCTGACAGGTTTCGATAAGTAGTAGATCGCTGCCTCCATCGATCAGCCCGCGGACCTGTTCGTAATACGCGGCCTTAAGATCTTTGTATGTGATGTGCCCAAGCGTGGGCAGTTTAGTCCCGGGTCCGATCGAACCGGCAACGAACCTCGGCTTATCCGGCGTCGAATAATCGCTCGCGATCCGCTTCGCCAGCTCGGCGGCGCGTTTATTGACGTCGTAGGTCTTCTCTGCAATCCCGAACTCAGCAAGTACGATTTCGCTTCCGCCGAAACTATTCGTCTCGATCACGTCGCAGCCGATATCCAGGAACGCCTTGTGCACCGTCTCGATCGCATCCGGCCGTGTGTAGAGCAGATTCTCCGAACAGTTCTCAAACGCCGGCCCGCCCCACTCGTCGATGGACAAGTTTAGTGACTGCAGATAAGTACCCATCGCGCCGTCAAATACGACGACTTTTTCTTTCAGTAGATCGAGGAATGAAGCCATAAGAAAAACTCTGTACCGCGTTACAGCACAGAGTCTCGATAAACTATTGATCTCTCCGCTGTTTAGCCGCTTATTTTACGTGGCCGCAAGTCGCAATAACTCACCACTGTCTGCCCTCATAAGTTTAGAAGGTACCACGGCGGTGGTCAACCGGGGCCTGACCGTGCTTGCTGTAAGTTGTTTGAGTCGAACCATTTCGCGGAGGTTATTTTGAGTTATTTGACTCAAGATCTAAAGGTTACACGAACTTGCAACAACTTACGGGAAGGCTCGTTGTTTTCCATTTTCAAAGACCGCGCCGGCAGGTCAGTCTGCGGTCACTTAGCGTGCTATAGTCGCAACGATGTGTCAAGGTTTATCTTGCCAGAAACAAAAAGAATCGGCACCCGGTTATGCGGGAGCCGATCGATCGAGATCAGACCTGGTGGCAAGCTCACTTCTTGGTGAAGTAGTCAAAAGCCATCGACGCGATGTCGTCCATTGAGCTTCCGTCCCCGTCTTTATCAAACATCGACGAAGCCATATCCATCATCGGATTGCCGGACGACGGGGCTGCAGCAGCCTGTCCGCCGCCGAGGGCATTCCCGAGAACGCCGCCGAGAAGTCCGCCGAGGCCGTCGGCACCTACATTTTGCTGTCTTTTCTGCTGGCCGAGATACCCCATCACGATGGGTGCGAGCATCATCAGGATCTGTGCGACCTGGCCCATACCGAGGCCTGATTTTTGACTGACTTCCTGAGCGACCTGTCCCTGGCTGCCACCGAGGATATGGCCGAGGATTCCACCCGCATCGGCTTGCCGGGGAGTGGGAGTTGACTGGTCGAGGATCATGCTGCTGAGGCTGCCGAGGTTTCCGAGAATGCTTCCGTCGTGATCCTGTTCGAGAGCGGCATCAAGGCTCTGGGCCCCCTGTGGATTCGATGCGTTACTTGCCAGCCCGCCCAGAATAGCAGGCAATGCAGCCTGGATCGCCGTATTTACGAGCGACGGCTCGGCACCGACCTGGCCGCTGATCTGTTGAAGTGCCTCGCTTCCCTGCTGCTGACCCAAAAGGTCTTGTAACGAAAACATACCGTAAGTCTCCTTGCTTGTTGGTTTCGGAATTTGTGTAGGAAGATACTAACAGAGATTCCATTCGCGTCCAACGTTTTACATTTCCGATCGTCGGCACCTTGATGCTCCAGAAAGCGCTATCGAATTTACATCTGCTTGCCATTCTGCTGGCGGTCTTCTCGTTCGGTTGTTCCAGCGAACCAGCTTCGCCGAGCTTCGTCACCGTCCGAACTCCTGGCGCAACGAATGATCAGTTTGGCGAGCCCTTTGGGATCGCTACAGTTTCCGGCAAGATCTATCTCACGGACGGGGAGCGGAACGAGATCTCGACACTCCAACCCGACGGAACTACCGCGCTTTTGGCGGACAGTGAAGTCGATACACCATCCGCTATAGCCTTCGATCCGAACGGTGATCTTGTTGTAGCGAATACAGGGGCGAACACCATCGTTAAGTTCGACAGCACGGGCACTCCCGCGGTGGTTGCCGGCCGGCCAAAGTTGG
>JAQSDP010000024.1 GCA_029945985.1 bacterium
AGCGATATTTTTTATGAAGAATTTTTTCGATTTCACAGGCAAAGTTGTGCTCGTCACCGGCGCCTCAAGCGGCATCGGCCGAGCTACTGGCGAATTGTTCGGTCAATGCGGAGCAACGGTCGCGATCAGCTACCTCAAGAACAAGGCGGGCGCCGATGAGGCTGTGGCGGCGATCTCGGCGAATGCCCAGGCTAGATTTGCGGGCGACGCGGGTGGAGCGGCTGTTGGTACGGCGACCATTCCGGCAATGGCGTTCCAGGCTGACGCCACCACCAATGAAGCAGTCGTCAAACTAGTGCGCGAGGTCGAAGAGAATCTCGGAGGCATAGACATTCTCGTCAACAACGCCGGTTCGCTGGTCGAGCGGCTTCGCACGCAGGAGTTGACGGAGAATCGTTGGAACGAGGTGATGCAGCTCAATGCGACGAGCGCATTTTTCGCCGCCCAAGCCGCGATCCCGAAAATGCTCGAGAAAGGAGGCGGAGCGATTGTCAATGTCACGTCGATCGCCGCGCGCAACGGGGGAGCTCCGGGGTCGATACACTATTCTTCCGCCAAGGCCGCAATGCTGACAATGACGAAGGGGCTAGCGAAGGAATACGCGAGTCAGGGGATACGCGTCAACGCAGTTTCGCCCGGCGTCATCGACACGCCGTACCACGAAACGTTCACCGCCCGCGACGTGTGGAACAACATGAGCAACATGATCCCGATGGGCCGCGTCGGGAGATCGTCCGAGGTTGCTAGCGTTATCGCCTTTCTCGCGTCAGATGCCGCAGCCTACATATGCGGCGAAACTATCGAGATCAACGGCGGGATGTTGATGGATTAGAGAACTGTCTATAAATATGAGAAAAGCCTTATTCCTCGCACTGTTTGCGATCGCAGCCATTCTAAATATTTCGGCGCAAGAGTCGATCGGAACCTTTCAGGTGCGCGTTTCGCTGGATCGGCCGGATTGGAAATATGAGCTGGGCCAGCCGGCGAAGTTTTCGATCGCGACTACGCTCAATAACTCGCAGGCAGCCGGCCTTCCGGTGAAGTATTCGTGCGGCCCGGAACAGCAGCCGGCGGTGATCGAGAAGACGGTGACGTCGACCGATCAGCCGATCGTGGTAGAGACGCCGGGCATGAAGGATCCGGGATTCTATCGATGTATCGCGACGGTTGAGAAAGAAGGCAGGACCTATCGCGGACTCGCAACCGCGGGATACCGGCCTGATCAGATCAAGCCGGTTGTGACGGAGCCAGCTGACTTCGACAAGTTCTGGAATGAGGGCAAAGCGGCACTCGCAAAGATCCCGCTCGACGCGAAGATGGAATTGCTGCCCTCTTTAAGCACGTCGAAGGTAGATGTCTACCACGTAAGCTTCCAAAACGTCGGTATGGGCATCAGCCGGGTAAGCCGGATCTACGGGATCTTGTGCGTGCCGAAGGATGTGAGTAAGAAATATCCCGCGGTGTTGCGAGTTCCCGGTGCCGGCGTTAGGAACTACACCGGGCAAGTAGCCCTCGCAGAAACGGGTCTGATCACACTCGAGATCGGCATCCACGGGATTCCGGTCAACCTTCCGCTCGAGTTATACGACCAGCTGCGAGTTGGGGCGTTGAACCGATACATGCTCTACAACCTGAACGATCGCGACGAGTACTACTATCGGCGCGTATTTCTGGGTACGGTTCGATCGAATGATTTTCTGGCGAGCCTTCCGCAGTACGACGGAAAGAATCTTGGGGTTATCGGTGGAAGTCAGGGTGGGATCCTTTCGATCGCGACTGCGGCGTTAGATCCGCGTGTGAAGGCTCTTGTAGCATCGTATCCGGCGATGTCTGATATGGCAGGATATACGGCGAATCGGGCCGGCGGTTGGCCACATATGTTTCGCGATGTAAAGAATCGCACGAAAGAGAATCTCGAAACGGCCTCGTATTACGACACGGTAAATTTCTCACGTCGGCTGAAGGTCCCCGGCATCTATTCGTGGGGCTTCAACGATGAGACTTGCCCGCCAACGTCGATGTACGCGAGCTACAACGTGATCACCGCTCCGAAGACTCTTCTTCTCGGCCTTGAGATGGGCCATGCAAATTCGGTGGAACAGAACGACCGCCTGAACACCTGGATAGAGAAGTTCCTCAAGGAGGGGAAGGCACAGTAGATGTATAGAACGACCGCCCGACTCATAGCATTTGTTTTCGTGATCTCGCTTGCGGGATATGCTCAGGACGCCCAAGAACTTCAAGCTGAAAGAGAAGCAAACGCCCGGTTGAAGGGCGAACATCCGCTCGTTCAGATCGCCAGGACAAAGCCTTCATCGCTGCGTAAAGAACTGGCCGGCGTCCACCCGCGCGTATATCTGACGCAGGCCGACATCGACCAACTTAAGGAGAAAGCGAAGACGCATCCTGAGCTGTGGCAGACGGCGTTGTCGCGTGTCCGGGCACTCACGGTCGAACCCGCTCCGGCTCCGGCACAAGAGCGCCGTGTCCAGAATGAGGTAGGGCTGGGGATCGCTGAGGCCGCGTTCGCATACAAGATGACCGGCGACCGGAAGTACTTCGATGCGGCGATGAAGTATATCGACGCGGGGATCAGCTACGAAGTTTGGGGGTATACCTACAACAAACCTGACGTCGACCTTGCGGCCGGGCATCTGCTATACGGAATGGGCTGGGGATATGACCTGCTCTACAACGATCTGACGCCCGATCAGCGAACTCGTATCAGGAACAAACTTGTGCGGCAGGCGCGCCTTCTTCACGATTTCTTCAAGATCAAGAACGGAAAATCTTACGCTTACAGTCAAAACCACACATTTATTCCGATCTCAGGGCTTGCTATCACGGCATATGCGTTGATGGATGAAGTTCCTGAAGCAAAGGAATGGGCGGCGACATCGCGCGCGATCTTCGACCGCGTGCTTGCGACGCTCGGGGAGGATGGATATTTTTACGAGAGCATGGAGTACTGGATCTTCTCGATGCCGTGGATCGTCCACTATATGGATGCTCACGCGCAGTCGACGGGCGAAGATCTGTACAAGGGATTGGCTGGGCTCGAGAACACCCACAAGTTCATTGCTCACATTACCCTTCCCGGAGGCGAGTTCAACTTTGATTACGGCGATATCTATGCGGGGCCGATAACACGAGCCCGAAAAGGTAACGACTATGCACGCGAGCGGATCGATGGCAGGTTCCGTACGAACTACAACCTCCTATACAATCTCGCGTCTCGGTATAGAAGCGGCGAGGCTCAGGGGGTTGCGGACTGGGTGAAGTCCAAGGGGCAGGTGAACGCGGAAGAAATGTGGTCGTTCATCTGGTACAACCCGAAAATAAAAGCGGTCCCGATCCACGACCAGCCGAAGCATCATTGGTTTAAGGATCACGGTGTGGTTTTCTGGCGATCGTCGTGGGATGACGATGCGACGGCGTGGTCTTTCAAGGCCGGCCCGCCCGAGGGACATGCGGCGACGGCTAAGGTCAAGGCGTTTCCCGACTGGCGCCTGTCCAGCGGACACGCTCACCCTGACGCGGGTGGATTTATCATCTGGTCGAACGGACGATACCTGACCGGCGACAGCGGTTACGCGGGCGTTCCGATGACGGAACATCACAACACTGTCACGTTCGACGGACTCGGCCAGGCGAAAGAGGGCAAAGGGCACGACGCGTTCGCAGGCGTTTCGTACGATCTGATGAACCGGATCCGCGTTACCGACGTGAACTTTAGCGACGGCAAGGTGACCATATCGTCGGATCTGAAAGCCGCCTACGTGCCTGAGATCGGCGTCGAAAAGTTTACGCGGCTGTTCACGTTCACTGCTCCTTATGCGTTCCTGGTAGAGGATGAAATAAAGACTTCAAAGCCGAGGAAGATCGTGTCCTATCTTCACAGCGATAACGCCATAGTCAAAAGTGGCGGAGGGTTCGAGTTTGAACCAGGGAACCCTAGCCTGATGGTTGATTTGATCGAGCCGAAGGGGCTTGACGCGATCATCGAGAAGAACATTCTCACCGCACCGGGCCGTCCGGGAAGTGTTGACAAGGGCGAACGAGAGGAACGAGGGGTACGGCTGGCGGTTTCACCGAAGAATGTCGTGTCTGATTTTTCGATGAAAGCACGTTTGACGATCCGCGGCAGATGAAAACGGCGAGAAGCCGTGAATTGGTCGAGCCAATTATTTAATGAACTCAACCATTTTTCGATTGACAGCAAGATAAATCGTTGTATTATGTCAAAGTCTTTTACAAATTAATTAACTGGACTTTTAAGAATTTGGCTAATACGGTGCAAAGTTGCTCCCCGTACTGAAGCATATCCAGATCCCGTATGCAGCTTCGTACGGAAATTCATTTAATTTGTCAAAAGACGAAACAAAAGCTTGAGGAAGATAAACCCGAATAATTTTAGACTCGCGACACGCGGAACATCCCGCGAGATCAACCGTCAAATCGCCCTGACGCTGATCAGGACGCACCAGCCGGTTTCAAGAGCTGAGCTTTCGCGTCTGATGGAGACCAACCGAGCGAATGTAACGCTTCTGATAAATGAACTGCTCGAAGAGAATCTGGTTCGCGAGGAGGCTCAGAGCGAGCCGAACAAGCGTGGCCGCAAGCCGACCTCACTCTTCCTTAATTCACGCGACAGCCTCGCAGTTGCAATTGACGTTCGAGCGACGCGGACCTTCTTGATGCTTACCGATTCGACCGGCAACCAGATGGGCGAAGTGATAAGTTTTCCGACCAAGCTGGAGCCGGCCGATTTCGTTAAGGCCTTGGCGTGGCAGGTTCGAAAAGCATTGGGCGGCAAGCTAGATTCAGCGACGTGCGGAGGCATCGGTGTGGTCGTTCCGGGAATGCTCGACCTGAAGAACGGCACCGTCGTCCATTCGCCGACCCTGCGATGGCGCAACGTAGAGCTCTTGGACTTGATGCAGATAGAGTTCGGAGACATCGAGATACATCTCGAGAACTCGGGTAAGGCCTGTGCCCTTTCGCAGATCTGGTCGGTTCGCGGCGACGGCAGCGGACACAACGATATTGTTTTTGTCAGCGTATCGGACGGTGTCGGCGTAGGGATCGTCGTTAATGGCGAGTTGGTCCGCGGCCGTCACAACACCGCCGGCGAGTTTGGCCACGTGCCGCTCAGTATAGACGGGCCGCCATGCGCGTGCGGTGCGAATGGCTGCTGGGAAGCATACATATCGAACATCGCTACGCTGTCGCGCTATTTCGGAACAAGTGTCGGCAACCGAAAGCCGCAATCGATCGAACAGGCAGAATTCACGATAGAGACGCTGATCGCCAGGGCTCGTGCAAACGATGGAAAAGCATTGACGGCGCTGCAATCGACCGCTCGATACCTCGGTCTCGGCCTGGCATCGATCATCAACGTCATTGATCCGTCGCGGATCTACATCGGGGGCGAGATCACCGAAGCATGGGACCTGCTGGAGCCGACCGTGAGAGACGCGATCAAAGAGCGCGTTCTCAGTTCGGAACTCGGCGAGGCGTCACTGCGCATCGTTCCGGCAATTGAATACCCGCGTCTGCGGGGAGCGGCGGCACTGATAACGGCGCCGGCGTTTGCGGCGCCTAAAGTCGCATAGATGAAGTTCAGCCCGGCGCTTCAGCGTGACGGGTACCTACCAAGCGGAAAGTATTGTCCAAAGAAGGAGAGGATTATCATGAAACTCATACAGATGGCCATCGCTCGATTCGAGCCATTCAGACGTGCCCATAACTTAGGATTACTCGCCGTCTTGGCGGCTGTGCTCATCCTTCCCGCCGTGACCGGTGCCCAAATCACGACAGCGACGATCGTCGGAACGATATCCGACCCCGGCGGTGCGGCGGTTCCTAACGCCAGCGTAACCGTACGCAATGTTGATACCGGCCTAACACGTACGGTTGCATCTGGTGACGATGGTTATTATCGGGTTGAGTTTCTTCCAGTTGGCAGGTACGTTGTCGAGACGACAGCTGCGGCGGGCTTTAAGAAGGCCATACAAAGTGGTATCGTCCTGACCGTCAACGACACGGCTCGCGTAGACGTGATGCTCGAGGTCGGCGGTGTCGACGAAGAGGTAACTGTCACTACAGCCCCGCCGGAAGTAAACACCGGCAATGCCGAACTGGGCCGTACAGTCCAAGCGCAGGAGATCGAAAATCTTCCTTTGGTAGAACGAAACATATTTGCATTGCTCGATCTAACACCTGGCGTGCAGTCAAACAATGCCGGTATTTCCAACACCGCTCAAGGGAATCTTCAAAGCACGTTAGGTTTTCCGGAACAGCGAACGCTTATCAATGGCGGAACTGACGGTGGAACCGGATCCGTAAACTACTTTCTCGACGGCGGTGTCAATATGACCAACCTTCGAAATACCGGGAACGTAGCTCCGAATCCTGAGGCCGTTCGGGAGTTTAAGGTGACGACCAATGCTTACGGTGCCGACTATGGCCGATTTGCGAGCGGGATCATTAACATTATCACCAAGTCAGGCACAAATACGTTTAATGGTTCGGTTTACGAATATGTTCGAAACGATGCGTTCAATGCAAACGAATGGAATTCGGTACTCGACAAAGCGCCTTATAGGCGCAATCAGTTCGGCGGCTCGTTTGGTGGGCCAATAATTAAGGATCGAACATTTTTCTTTGGAACTTATTCGGGGCTGCGTCAGAATACGAGTACATTCCTTTCCGGGGCGACCCTGCCGTCGACTGCCTTCCGAATGGGCGACTTCAGTGCCTTAGCGCCTGCGAGCCGTCCCAAAGATCCCGCTACCGGAACGACTCTCGCAAACGCGTCGTTTTTTCCGGGCGGCATAATCCCGGCAAACCGTATTGACCCTGTGGCTTTGAGAATCATCAACGATTATATTCCCGAGTCAAACTTCACGAATGCTAATGGCTCGCCGGGATATCAGGCGAATGTTCCGCTGCCGGTCAACACGGATGAAATTTTAGTTAAGCTCGACCATCAGTTAAATGAGGCTCACCGCCTAAGCTTCACTTACTTTACAAACTGGGGAAGTCAGACCTTCTTCCCCGGCAGCGGCAACCTTTCCTGGGCGACGCAAGATTTTAAATGGCAACAATCTAATGTAAACGTGAGTGATGTCTGGATAATCTCACCGGACAAGGTCAATCAGTTATGGGCAACCTATACCCGCAGTTTTGGTGGACGGAACAATATCCCCGAAACAACTCTTGAGGATCTGGGGTCGTCATTTCGTACTCAAGGGAAAGGATCGCTACCACAGATCACTGTCACCGGGTTTTTCTCGTTGACCAATGCGATCGGCGGGCCAACGGCAGGAACGAACCTCTATTCAATACGTGATGTATTCAGCTGGACCAAAGGAAGCCACTCGTTGAAAATCGGTGGCGAAGTTTCTCTAAACAAAGATATCCAGGATGTGTTGCTCAACAATTACGGAGTATTCGCTTTCAATAACACAGCTACCGGAAATGGATTTGCCGATTTCCTACTTGGCGTTCCGAGTGGTTTGACGCAGGATGCTCCGGTTACCGGTTACACCAATACATGGTACACGGCGCTGTTTTTGCAAGATGATTTCCGCGTAAATCGAAACTTGAACCTGAATCTAGGAATCCGCTGGGACGTTCAAACCCCGCCAACTGACTCCCTAGATCGGTGGACTAACTACATTCCGGGGCAACAGTCAACGGTACGACCTGATGCCCCTGTTGGTGCATTGTTTATTGGCGACCCCGGCGTTGAACGAGGGGCGATTCCTGTTCGCTACACCAATATTTCGCCTCGCCTCGGATTTGCTTACGATCCTTTTGGCGATGGTAAGACATCGATCCGCGCTTCAATGGGACTATTTTACGGCAGTATTTCGGGTAACGAGTGGAATACGATGACCAATTTCCAGCCGGCGTCCACCAGGCTGAATTTTACTAACAGAAATCGAAGAGGAACCGGAGCTACCCTAGTTAATCCGTATAACAATTACACGGGCGGGGCTCCTTTCCCATACAATGGCGCATTTACGGATGGCGGTGGATTCTTTGCAGTGGCGCCGGATTTTGAGTTCCCGCGAACCCTGCAAATGAATGTTTCCGTTCAACGTCAGATTACTCGCAACTTAACCGTTGGAGCAGCCCTCATTAGATCTATTGCTCGCAACCTGCCATTCGGGGGTGATGTCAACGCTCCCCTTGATTATACCGGTGGTATAGTTCCCTCAACGGGCAATGTTCAGGCAAGGCGCCCAAATACTCGATTCGGAGCTGTTACAGTCCTGGATTCTGATCAGAGTGCGGATTACACGGGCCTTCAGATCACTGGTTCGATGCGGTTTAACAGGATCTTTAGTCTCAACGGATTCTATACGCTCAGTGAAACCACAAGTTCGGTCCAGCTCCATAACAATACCACCCAGGGACTAGCACAAAACTACTATGCGTTGGGTGCTGAAAAGGGAGCGGCGGATACAGATCAGCGTCATGTCTTCAGCATGAGTTTTAATTTTCGACCCGATTTCTACAAAGGTGAAAACCGGTTCGCGAGAGGAATGATCGGCAAGGCCGCGTCGAAAGCCTGTGCGGCTGTGGCGAGCGTCGTCTCGGAGATCGGCAAGTCAATGGAGAGCCGCCGCGCGCGGGCGGCGAT
>JAQSDP010000025.1 GCA_029945985.1 bacterium
CTCATTCCCGGCTCGCGGAAAGGCCGCGGAGTCCCTTTTACAACTGCGTAAAATACTCCATCTGACACAACGCTTTCAGTCTTCGCATCAACTCGTCCGCCGGTAGGCGCAACTGAGGTCATCGCAGGGACGGTCACGCGCATTCCTTCGAATTTCTCGAGCTGGTCGACAGCGTTCGACTTGAAATCGAGGAGAGTGAGAGTGGTCGGTTTGGGGAGTGGATTATTTGATGAAATGACCCGAATCGTATCCCGCCCAAGGAAATGGTTAATTTCGGTGATCGTCAGCCCGTAGTTCTCGTTCCTATTCCGAAATTCTTCAACCTTGCCTGTTATGCCGATCTCGTTGCCGATCGCGGCGTCCGCCGGAGGCTCGTCTTTGGTAAATACGTAGAGGCCCTCGGAAGAGAGCGGATCGCTGTCTATCTTGCTGTCAGGAGTCTGTAGGAAGAACCCTGTCCGGACGCGAGCGGTAACGATGCCCGTGGTCTTAACGGACATTCCGACGTGTTCGGAAACATTCTTGATCCCCTGGATCTGAGCTATCGTCACATCCTTTTGCGCGAACGCTGGAGCTGCGGCAATTACGACCGCAAGCAGTACTAAGGCGGGAATTAAAGGTTTCATAATCTGTCGCGACGCTTCTCAATCAGCAGTTCTGTCATTGCTCCGATCTGACTGAAGAAATCGTACCCGGTCAGTGTCTCGACCTGATCGACTGTGACGCGAAAGTTTCTCCAAGGTGCATTGATGTTCAGCGGCGGGAAGTTTGGAACTATCAGTCCGAAAGCACGGGTTCCCTTATTGACACGGCCAAAGTCGTTTTCGCCATCTGACAGGACGAGGATGACCTTCCAAGTGTACTGCGGCACAGTAACCCGCCCCTGGGCTATCGTTCCGAGCGACCGTGTCCGCCGGAAAAGATGTAAATCTCATTTCCCTGATTTGCCAATATGCGACCAGGCCACGTATTCGGCAATAACGGTCTGAATATTGTGCGGCGAGAGCTCAGAAAAATCTGATGGCTTTTCGTGAAGCAACAAGAAATAATTTCGGCATTGTTCCAGTCTCCTACTGGTTCGGTCTATTTAAACCTCTTGGGTTTGCATCATAGACGAACGAACCGAGTCAGAATAGACAGCCGGTGCCAAACTAATATGCCCTTTGCGGCGGATCGAGGAGGCCGAGAGAAGAAATGACCTGATCCGGCGAACTGTCAGCTCGAACTGCTTCTTCAGGAACCTCAACGTCATGGCGTACCCACGCAAGCATTGTCCCAAACGGAGTATGCAAAAATGATAGCTGGCGCCCGTCGGGATCATCCGGAATGGACGCGATAATCTCGTTTATTTGACTAGTGGCTTTCGCTAGCGTTGCGTCGTGAAATCTGGACTCTTTCGCCTGAAGCATTTCGGCGTGAAAACAGCTTCCGCCATCGGTGCAACCGAGGTCACCTGCAAACTCTCCATAGCCGCACTGGCGGCCGCTGCAATCCATACCAACATCTAAGCTCGACATAGAACCTCCGTTCGATCAAAACAAATTATATTACGATCCGGTAAGGTGAGAGTTTTATCCTCCTGTGATCATATCGCCGCGGCCGACTTACCGAAAATCGCTTACCATAACCACGTCCGAGTCTTCGCTTCCTCGAGCCATCACAAATCTTGAATCGTCGCCGGCAACGTCGAATCGAGAGATCCGGTCAGCTTCGAAATTTGTCAATGGACGCGCGGGTCCCCCGTCGATGGGCAGCAGCCACAGATTGTCGACCCGATCTCGCGATTCGATGTATATCAGCGACTTGCCGTCCGCGGTCCAACGGATCGTTCTCGACCGTACCGCCGTCGGCGCGTTCAGCGTTGTGATGACCTGGCCGCCCGGCGTACTTACTATCGTTAGTTTAGGCGACAGATCATTAAGCGATTCGCGTGTCTCGCAAACAAAGGTCTTTCCGTCGGGGGACACGACCGGGCGACGGGCACCGAATTCCGTGAGCCGTTCCGCCACGCTCCCATCGATGGAGACGCGCTGGACCGACTGTTTTCCATCGCCGTCGAGCGAGCCAAAATAGACAAACTTTCCGTCGGGCGATACATACGGATCACTTTTTTGCTCAGTGTTGCCCGTAAGCTGAAGCGGATTGCTTCCGTCCGCATCCATTCGCCAGACATCGAAATTACCGCCGCGAGTAGATACGAAGACGATGTACCTCCCGTCCCGCGAGAACGAAGGCGAGAAGTTTGCCTTGGCATTGAAGGTGATCTGGCGATTGTCAGAGCCGTCGGCGTTGGCGGTCCAGATGTCCTGATCGCCTTTGATCCTCACTGTGTAGGCTGTCTTTCCATTCGATGCGATTGCCACGCCCGACATTCCTTCGTCACGACCCACTTCCATGGAGATCTGTCGGGGTGCTGCTCCGACTGTGCCGGCCCACAGGTTCGACCGATAGTTTTCCTGGACACTGAGGATCGAGCGGCCGTCGCGCGTTAACGTCGCACCCTGATAATTCGTCAGGTCGTTCGTTATCCGCCGGGTAGTGCCGGCAGGGTACTCGATCTGCCATAGCTGCGAAGACTGGATCTCGTGGTCGCGGCCGCTGACGACGATCGCACTTGCATCGGGCAGCCAAGATACTCCTCGTAGCCGAAGCCATGGCGTGGTTGAGATGATCGGACTTTCCGCGCCATCCGTGACGGACACTTTCACCAAATGATCGTTAGTATCGGTCTGCGAGAAATAGACCGCGCTGATTACGTCACCTTTCGGCGACCACGAGAGGCTGATATATCGATTTCCTTGAGCCCCCTTTGCCAGCTCACGAACATTGGTGCCGTCAGCAGCATCCGCAAGCATGATCTGAGTCGAATTGCGGATGAACGCAAGCGTTTTTCCATCCGGGGAGAAAGTTACATTTTTCTCTACATCCGAGATCAGCTTTCGCGGCGGCCCGCCCATGGCGGGAGCCTGATAGAGTGCCGATTGACCGCCCCGCTCGGCCATCGAATAATAGATGAAATTCGAATCTGGCGAGAACGCAAGCCCACTGACGTCGTTCTGCCCTCGCGGAACGATCGTTACACCGCTGTCGGTTGCGGTCTGCTTGATGAGCAGGCCCTCTTCGCCGGCATCTTTGACCACGTACGCGAGGTACTTTCCGTCGGGTGAGATGGCGGCGTTGAACGATTCGACGTTGCCGGAATATGTCAGCTTTGCAAGCCGCATCGTCTGAAACGGTTCCGGCCGCCGCCACGATTCAGCAAGCGCATACAGTCCGTAGAAAAGTCCGGTGAGCAATACAGCGCACAGCAGCGAATAGCTGAGCGAGCGAATCGGATGATGTTTTATCTCACTGAAAAGTATCCCGCTGAGCGTACTAGGCGGGATGCTGAGTTCGCGGGTGGACATGATACCCGCGGCGTGCATCTTTTCGGTCGGGAGGCCACGTTCGATCTCGCTGAGGCGATCGCCGGAATTGCCGTTGCCGTTTCCATTGCTATTGTGACCGTTCTTGCTGTCGAGGCGAAGTTCCTCACGGATCTCCCTGAGGTCGGCGAGCAGCTCGCGCATCGTTTGATAGCGCTCGTCACGGTTCTTGCGGAGAGCCTTCTTAATCAGCAGTTCGACATCGTGCGGAACGGCACGCGATGTCTGGCTCAACGGCCGCGGATCTTTATGCAAGATCGACCCGACGACATCAATATCGTTCTCGCCGATGAAGGGAAGCCGTCCGGAAACCATCTGATAGAGCATCGCTCCGAAACTGAAGATGTCCGACCGCTGATCGACCAACTTTCCGCGCGCCTGCTCCGGTGACATATACGCAACGGTGCCCATCACCAGGCCGGGATGTGTTTTTACTTCAGGAACCCCGGCGAACACCTCGTCCGAAGATGTGATCGAGCGAGGGGAAGTCTGTTTTGCGAGTCCGAAATCGAGCACTTTCACGAGCCCGTCGGGGCGCAGAATTACGTTGTCCGGCTTTACGTCGCGGTGGACTACGTTCGCTTCGTGGGCGGCAGCGAGGGCGGTCGCTATCTGTATAGCGATATCCATAGTCTCGTGGACCTCGAGCGGTGAGCGCTTGATACGTTGCCCCAACGTATCACCCTCTACATGTTCCATGGCGATGAACGGCGGCTGGTGTTCGTCGTTTATCTCATAGATGGTAATGATGTTCGGGTGGTTGAGCGACGAGGCCGAGATCGCTTCATACACGAACCGGGCCATGCGATCCGAATCGGAAGCGAAGTCGGCCGAGAGCACCTTAACAGCGATCTGACGCGCGAGTTTCTGGTCCTCCGCCAGGAAGACCTCGCCCATGCCTCCTTCGCCAATTTTGCGGACAATACGATAACGCCCAAGATAATCGCCGGTATTCATAGCGCTCTAAATCTCGCGTATTTTATCACCAAAGACGTTGACGCGTATGACTATTTGCTTTTGCTTAACGAGTCGAAATTCGTCGTCACATGCGAAGGCTTGCCGTAAGTTGTTTGAGTCGAGTCATTTCGCCAGCGTGAATCTGAACCATTTGACTCAAGGTCTAAGAGTTACACGAAATTTCATGGCTTACAGGGCCATCTGGACGCCGGTTATCAAAGATAAGCGGGGGGATCAAGCCGCGCCCGGGCATCGAAGTATCGTATAGATGCAATTGTGTGTCAAGAATTATTTGAAGTCCATTGTCATCAGACTGGCGAAGATCTCGATGCCGTCCCAGAGGTTCTGGATGCGAATGTTCTCGTTCTCGGCGTGCTGGTTGTTGTCGTGGTTGGCGATCGGGACCGTGATCGTTGGTTGGCCGAGCGCGTCGGCGATTATCGAGAGCGGAAGACTGCCGCCGAGTGTTGGCATTTGAACAACGGGCATATCGGAACTTTTCTGAACCGCTTGCACGACGGCCATAGAAATGGGCAGGTCCATTTTCGTCCTCTGGGCGTTGTAGCCGCCCGCTCGGGCGGTGAACCTGGCTATGAAGGGATGACGGAGGCGCTCGGCGTCGGTTGGGTCGCGGTCGATGACGTAGAAGCCTTGAGATTCGATGTGCTTTCGGAGCTTGGCAATCTGGCGTGCGACGTCATTACCCTTTACAAGCCGCAAATCGAGAACGGCAGAGGCCGTTGTCGGAATAACGTTTCTCGCAAATTCGCCGACATTGCCGCTGCTAAAACCGTTGATGTTCAGCGAAGGTTGATTGATGCGTTCGAGCAGGCTTTTGCCGCCGCCCTCGGTAAACGCGATGGCAAGCTGCCTTTTCACGTCGTCGTCGACCTGCGGGGCGTCTTTGATCGCCGCGAGTTCCGCGCTTCCCAGTGGTTCGACGTCATCGTCCCAGCCCTTGACCGTGATGTTGCCCGCTGTGTCCTTCATCGACGCGAGCAGCCGTGCCAGCGTCATCGCAGGGTTCGGCGACCAGTTGCCGTAATGTCCGCTGTGCAGCGGCCGCTTGGCGCCGTAGACGGTGAGATCGACATTCACGTCTCCGCGGACGCCGAAAACGACCTGCTTGCGTCCCGACTGATGCACCGGCCCGTCGCAGACGATGAACGCATCGGCCTTGAGCAGATCTTTGTTCTTTTCGAGAATCTCTTTGAGATTGCCCGAACCCGCTTCCTCTTCGCCCTCGAAGAAGAATTTGATGTTGACCGTCGGCTTAATGCCCTTCGCGATCAAAGCGTCGAATGCCGGCAATATTGCGAACACGCCGGCCTTGTCATCAGAAGCCGATCGCGCATAAACCCGCCATTCCGGATCGGTCTTTTCCCCCGCCCTCGGAAACGGGATGATCGTCCCGCCCTTCTCCAGCGACGCCGTCCGCAGCACCGGCTCCCAAGGCTTGCTCCCCGTCCAATCCGCCGGATCAGTCGGCTGCCCGTCGTAATGCGCGTAAAAGATAACCGTCTTCGTCGCACCCGGCGTCATCCACTCGCCATAGACCACCGGCGGAACCTTCTTATCCGCCGCCTCGAGCAGCCGCGGCTTTAACCCTCGCTTCTGCATTTCGGCGACAAGGCAGTCGGCGTTCTTGCGGATATTCGGCGTGTCGGAGGCAACGTTGGGGATCGAGAGAAGTTCGACGAATTCAGATAAGAGACGGTGTTCGTTTACAGCTCTAAATGCGCGAACGGAATTGGACGGTTTTGGTTGCGCAAATGAAAATGATGAAACGAACAGCAATGCCCACAGAACCGTGATCCAGTATCGCATATAGCTCGATTCTAGCGCTGTTTCTCTCGCATCACGCATTATCAGGACCCCCTATGGTTTTTCTGCCTTTCTCAATAGGCGGTCGGCATTCACGTCGCCTGCATCGCGTGCTACGTCGGCAGCTCGTCGATAATTCTTTACCGCTTCTGTGCCCCGACCAAGCAGTGCCTGAGCATCGCCCGCACAATCATATCCATGCCACAATTTCGGGTAGGAGGTGGTGATTTCATCGCAAAGGCGCAAGCGGAGTGGAGCCATGGTGAGGCCCTGGTAGCGTCTGCTCTGGCCGAGAAGAAAGCTCAAAGGTAAACGCTCAGGCAAGCCAAGATCCCGAGCCCCGCGGAGGTACTTCTCGCGGATACTGTCAAACACCTTATTAAACTTAGCCAAAACCGGCTCATCGCCGTCGAACTCTATCTGGTAACCGGCGAGCGACACAGGACGAAATACATACCGCAGACCAGGAATCATTCCGAGAGTTTGGGTATGGCTATGCGAGACCTCATCGAGGCGCTGATACTCTAAAGCCCAAGCCGGCGCGGGCCGTGCCCTTACTGCTTCAATGAATGACTTAATTCCGCTGTCCATGCCTAATTCTGCGGCACCGTTAGTCACGAACAGACGGCCGGACTTTGAGCGTGAGCGAAGGCCATCAACTACCTGTCGGCCCGCAAAGCCGTCGGTGTTCAGCCAAGTGTCGATCACACCGGTGAAAAGGTCAGGAGCCTGGCCAAAGGCCCATGCAGCAAACGCTCCGGTCAGGGAATGCCCGGCAAGAATAGTAGTCGATTGGGTGCGGTACCTCGATGCAATGTAAGGGAGCAACTCGGTCGCGAGGAACCGCAGGAACGTCGCCCCCCCTCCAGCGCCATTGATTTGCTTGGCTGCGTCGCCGACCGGTGACAGGGTCATGTCGCGGAAACGCGTGCGGTCTGGTGTTTCGATTCCGACGATGATCAGCCCTGGAATTGCTGGAGCGTTTGTGCCGGGCCACGCGAGTGCTCGAGCGTTGGCGACGGCGGCGGTGAACGGAACGTCCCATTGGGCATCAAGCACAATGAGCACGGGGTAACGCTCCGCTGCGTATTCCCGAGCGTCGTAGTCCTGCGGGAGTGAGATCTTTAGCACGCGTGTCTCGCCAAGGACCTTGGATTCAATGTTTTCGCCTGTCCAAAGGGGCGTCGATACGCTCTGCGCGTAAAGGGACCCGGCGAGCGAACTCATAGCGAGAATGGAGAACAGACTGATCGACGCGATCCTCATGATGCAGTGAAGTCTCTCATTCGTGTGGTATATCAGTACTTCATCAAGTCTTGCACCGCTTTCTCGACATCCTCGCTTTGCGGGAGGATGAAATCTTCCACCTGCGGGGCATAGGCGACGAAGGTGTCGGTGGCGCCGACGCGGCGGACGGGAGCGTCGAGGTATTCGAAGAGTTCGTTGGAGATGCGGGCGGCGATCTCGGCGCCGTAGCCGTAGGAGATCGGGTCTTCGTGAGCGACGAGGACGCGGGAGGTCTTCTTGACGGATTCGGCGATCGCTTCCCAATCGTACGGGACGAGCGTACGGAGGTCGATGAGATCGACGGTGATGCCTTGCTGTTCGAGGCGTTTTGCGGCCTGGTTGGAACGTTCGACTAGTGCGCCGAAGGTTACGATCGTGACGTCACTGCCTTCGCGGACCTTTTTCGCCTTGCCGAACGGGATGAGGAAATCGCTCGACGGGTATTGCGATTTGTTGTAGACCTGTCGATACAAATGCTTGTGCTCGAGGAACAAGACGGGATCGTCACAGCGGATCGCGGTACGCAGCAGGCCGTTCGCGTCGAGTGCGGTGGACGGATAGACGATCATCAAGCCGGGCGTGTGAGCGAACAAGGTAGTGCCTGACTGCGAGTGGTAGACAGCTCCACCCTTCAAATATCCGCCGACTGGCACACGCATCACCATCGGGCATTTAGCGTCGCCGTCTGAGCGCCAGCGCGTAACTGCGACCTCGTTGCGGATCTGCATCATGGCGGGGAAAATATAGTCGAAGAACTGGATCTCGACGACCGGCTTGATCCCGCGTAACGCCATGCCGTAAGCACGGCCGACGATGTTCGCCTCGGCGAGCGGCGAGTTGAACACGCGGGTTCCTCCGAACTTTCGCTGCAGGTTCGCGGTCACCTTGAACACTCCGCCCTTGCCCTTTACGCGTTCGAGATATTCCTCACGCGAAACGTCCGCCACGTCCTCGCCAAAGACGACGATCCGCGGGTCGCGTTCCATCTCTTCATGCATGCAGCGGTTGATCAGGTCGACCATCGTGCCAGCGTTGCCGGAAAGTTCGGCGCCGTCCTCGGTGTCGAAGAGTTGCCGATCGGTCGGATCCACGTCGGGCGAGAAAACAT
>JAQSDP010000026.1 GCA_029945985.1 bacterium
GGTGTTTCCCGCAACGACCGCAGCCATGGTCATACCGGCCATGATCGCAAGCGGAAAATTCCACGGCGGGATAATCGCACCGACGCCGAGCGGAATGTATTCGAAACTGTTGTCCTCGCCCGGGACCTTCGTGATCGGCATTTCCTGAGACCAGCGAAGCATTTCTCGCCCGTAGAATTCCAGGAAGTCGATGGCTTCAGCAGTGTCGCCGTCGGCCTCAGCCCACGTCTTGGCGACCTCAACGACCATCCACGCCGAAAGCTCATGCTTCCGCTGGCGCATGATGTCGGCCATCTTAAACGCGTACTCGGCGCGTTCTGAAGGAGCGACCTTTCGCCACGACTTGAAAGCTTCGGTAGCTGCATCAAGGGCCTTGTCGACCAACGAGGTGTCCGTGTCACCCTCTGAGAACACGCCGAGAACCTCAGTCTTGTTCGACGGATTGTAGCTCTTGAACTTGCTTTCGAGCGTGATCTTTTCGCCGTTGATAACGGAGGGGTACTCTCTGCCAAGTTCACCGCGAACCGTCTCGATCGCGGCCTTCATCGCTTCGGCGTTCTCCGGCTTCGAATAATCTGTAAACGGTTCGTTCTTAAATTCGTCCAATACTCTTTGCGTCTGCATATCTACTCCCACTTTCCAGTCTTTTGTAAATGTTTGATCTTGCGTTTTGCCAATTCCCTTTTTAGCGCGGTCATCCGATCGAGGAACACGATGCCGTCGCAATGGTCCGTCTCATGAAGAACACATCTCGCAGCAAGATCTGTTAGATCACGTTCGATCAATTCACCTTTAACATCCTGAGCCCGAACGATCACGCGCATGTCGCGTTTCACGGATTGATATAAGCCGGGAAAGGACAGGCAGCCTTCGTCACCGATCTGCTCCCCTTCAACACTCATTATCTCCGGATTGATAAAAACCTGCGGATCTGGCTGTCCTTCTTTCGCGACGTCCATTACGAAAAACCGCTGGGATAGGCCAACCTGCGGAGCCGCGAGTCCGACACCGCCGGCATCGCGCATAGTATCGAACATGTCCGCAACAGTCCGCTCCAGATCGGCTCCAAATTCACCATCGCCGACCGGCTTGCCCACCGTGAGCAATACTGGCTCCGGATAATGAACTATCCTCATCAACGCCATAAATGGATATTTTACCGCAAACGACTGGAGAATCGTTAGTCATCGAGATTTGGGCGGAAAAAGATTCGCGACCATCGCTTGACCGCTATCCAGAGGCCGATGCCCTTGGATGGCAGCTTTCGCGGATCGCGCCGAAGAACACAGAACGAAACGGCACGGTCTAAGGATGTATGCCGCAATCGGCGAGATTCGAAGTGAATGAGACTCTTAACGGACGCGTCGATCTCACGGCGAATCAGCAGATCCGCAAACGCCAGCGAATCCTCGAGGTGCTTCTTGACCGACGTCGGAGAGAAATCCACGGCGAATTGGCGGAATTCTTCTTCGAAGGCTCTTGCACCGATGTCTAGGTGGGTGAGCGGGAGCATCTTCGCAACTTCCCGTAGGCGCTTATTAGTGAGCGAATCCGCAAACCAACGAACTTCATCCGCAGCGGCTGACGCCAACTGAATTGCGTCCGTACGCGAGAGTCCAGCCGCAGCAGCCAGCTCAGGATCAGATAAGAACCTGCCCCGAAATTCGGCATCGGTGTATATCCGAGCGAGAATGTCTTGCTGTTTTTGAAGCGACATCAGAATCTGCGGGTTTGCGCCTCCAAGTGGAGAAGGTCTGTCGAATCTTCGACGACACTCGGTATAGGCATCTGTGAGGGTTCCGTGAGAATTTTTCCGGTATCGGGAGCCGGCAGCGTAGTGCCTGGCAGCTTTAGCCGTTGAGACCCTGCTCGATCTTTCTTACTTTCGTTGTAGACGACAAAGATGAGCGACATCGAGGCAAAGATCACGAACAGAAATAGAAAAACTCCGAAAGCCACTTGCGAGCCGTTAAGAATGAGGCGCGTAAAGATCGTATACAGAAGGAAGCCAAGACCGATCACGAGAACTGTTCCAAATCCCCCGAAAGCAACCTTTCCGAGATTCTCGAAAAGCCGTTCGAGCGATCTGGAAGATAAGTCACGAACAGTGCCGAACTGCTCTGCAAGCGTGATCGCAGTTTGTTCGAGATTCATGCCGCAAGAACGGCAGAAATCTCTGTTCCGAGGAGTTTTTGGCTGCGCAATTAGGACAGAACATAGCCTTCAGCGTTCAAGAGCTCGCGTGCGGTTTTAAGCTCGGCGACAACCTCGGAAAACCCAGGAAAGTTCTCGTCACGCTCCAGGATCGCACCTTTAATGTTACATCGTACGGCAACCTCACGAAATACGTTCCAGATTTCGTCATCAGTCGTGTCCGCGTGAGCATCGATGAGGCGGTCGGCGTGTCGATGGGCACCGACGAAATGTAGTTGGACGACGCGGTCCAAGGGAAGTTCATTAACAACATCCCTCCAATCAACTCCTCGGTTTACCGAGTTGATGTAGAGATTCGCGACATCGAGCAGCAACCCGCAATCGGTTTCCTCAAGGAGCCTACGAATGAACGCTGCCTCGCTCATTTCGTTCCACGGATAGTCAATGTTGTACGTGATGTTTTCAAGGATCAGTGGTACATCGATCCGCTTTTTGACCTTGTCGACGTTGCGAACAAAAGCACCAAGAGCCTCTTCGGTGAACGGCACTGGAGCGAGATGTCCGATATTCACGCCTCCGGACCTTGTGAAGCATATGTGGTCGCTGAACCATGCCGGGTGAGCGATCGAGACTATATCCGCGAGTTTCGAGAGATAGCCTTCATCGATACCTTCAGCGCTGCCGAGCGACAACTCAAGTGAATGCGGAATGAGCGGAAAATGTTCGGCGAGAAGTTGGAGTTCCTCGAGCTTCTTTGGCGGCGAGTCAATGTAATGGTCGGAAGTTATCTCAAGGAACTCTATCGCATCTCGATTCAGAAAGACCTCAGCTTTGAACTGAGGCCGAAATCCCAAGCCGATGCCGAGGGTTGGAAGGCCTTCAACCACTAGCTGCATCCTCCACAACCGCCGCCGCAACTTCCACCGCCGCCATCGCCCGATCCGCCGCTCGAACCGCAACCGGAACCGCACGCCGATCCGCAACTCGTCCCGGCCTGATGTTGTCTGGCAAACGTGTCGTTGTAGTTAGAGAACGCAGTTCCTGCAAGGATTCCGGTCCCGAACACCCCGACAGAGAGAAGCAGAGGATCGACCCCGACACTGCCCGCTTGAGGGTTTAGCATCTGTGGTGTCTGATATTTCAATCCCTCGAATGCCGATTGTAGCCTTGCAAGATATTGATTGCCGAGCTTCGTCACTCTTGGGAGCTTCCCGATCCCGCGGGCAATTACGAAGCCGACGATCGTGAGAAATATAGCAAATAAGATGTTGAAGCGTCCCGTCATGATGGCTGCGACCATCTTGAATCCACCCACGCCCGCGATCGCAAGGGCTGCCGCAAGGCCGTATTTCTTCATTCGGCCTTTCCATTCCTCGGGCATCAGGAACTGGCGTCGAGAAAGTTCTAGTTCGTAGCGGGCCGACCGGCTTTCCATTGTTGCGATGAGCCCGCTGGTGGTGTCGAATACGTCCTTCGCATCACGCTCACTTCCGACCCATCGAAGCGCCAACTGCTCGATCTCGCTGAGCGAATTCGGCTCTGCTCCACTGTCGATCCTTCTGAGGCGGCCGTCCTTGCCATCGTTAGCCATCTGAACGAACCCTTTTTGAACTAGTGAAAATACGACGGAGCGGGCGAGTTCATTCGCTCCACCCCGAAGGTAAGAAATCTCGAATGGATCGACCTGCGGCGGTATTGCCGGGATCGGCATTCTGTCTGTTGAGTCTATTGTTGCTTTTGCGACGGCCAGGACGGCCACGGTGATCACGATGAAAACGATGAAGAGTAACAGGAACGCCGCCCCGTCCATCGAGGCTATCGGATTATCAAGCAGAAGATCCATACACGTGAATTCCTCCCATATCCGTTAATACGATAACCGATTTCCGCGGTTCCGGATGTAACAAAGATTTAACGCGGCTATTGAATGTAAGGGAGGGTTGACGTAACCGGTAAACAAAAATGCCCGGGCTTATCGCCCGGGCATCTGATCTCCGATACAGGTAGCTTACCAGCCGCGTTTGCGACCACCGCCACCACCACCGCCGCCGCCGTAGTTTCCACCACCACCGCCGCCGCCGTATCCACCGCGGCCACCGCCGCCACCACCGCCGCCAGCACGTGCTTCACGGGGTTTTGCTTCGTTAACGGTCAGCGAACGGCCATCAACTTCTTTTCCGTTGAGGCTTGCGATCGCTTCTTCGCCTTCTGCTTTCGACGAAAGCTCAACGAAACCGAAACCACGTGAGCGGCCTGTTTCACGATCTTCGACGATGTTAGCTGATTCGACTGTACCAAATGCCCCAAACATATCGCTGAGGTCTTGATTAGTTGTATTGAAGGATAGGTTTCCTACGTAGAGTTTCATTGACATTTTCTATTTTCCTTTCCGGACTTAATACCGGGTTGCTGCAGAAGTTTCGATTGACTGCGTTTCTCTTTTCAGGAAAGGAAAGGCGGCTTTCGGATGCTCACGAAAAATCGTTGAGAGTCACTTCTAATTATTAACAAAGGCCTGCTCTCAAACTTATCCAAAAACCGTTAAAGACGAGCCGCGCTACGAACTTCGAGCGCGAGAGTAGGTGCAAACAAACTAAGCCTGACATATAACTGCAGGTTTAGCAACATTAATTTGAACTTTTTGGCGTGATAAACGAATTATCCTACTGCTCGAGTCGATCTAGCGACCGGACGTTCGTAGTTTTGTCGAGCGATGAGGCAGATCGCGACAAGCTCGACCTTCCGACGTTGCCCTGCGACCGTAGGTTCCTCGGCATATTTATAATCAAAGGCGTAAGTGAAAAAGCCCGCTGATAGTTTCTTGCAGATGTCGTCCGCGAGATGGAACGAGAAAGCATCCGCATAGTGTCCGAGCCCCTGGTCGACATGTCCCAGCATCTCTCCGTCAACCGAATTTAAGTAAACCGGGACGCTTGACGTAATAACGTCGCATCGGCTGTAGAGATCGCCGAGCACGTGTCGACGCGAGAGTGATATCGGTCCGGATGTCATTGAGCGATTTTAGCACAGATTCGCCATTTTGACCGTTCTGCCCCTGCACGGGCCTCACGGGCTCTCAGCGGACTGCTTCGCGGACCGCGCCCAGGTGCATAGAAGGCCCGACTCTTCTTGAGAAAGCTTGGCGTCAGGGTGGCCCCAAAGATATGAAGGAAGGGGCATCTCGCCCGACTCGACTACCTCGCATATTTCATCGAGCCGCCTCTCTTTTCGCTGGGGTGCGTAAGTTGCCCACGTGCTGAAGTTAAGGTGCTCGCGTCCGTCGTCAATATGGCTCTTGAGCCACCAGTTCACCGGTGTGATCTGGGAATACCATGGATGGACGGTTTCATGGGTATGGCAATCATTGCACGATCGTTTCAGGATCGCGGCAACCTCAGAAGGAACCTGCGCCGACGCTTCAAGGCGCTCAGTCGCATCTACCGGAGGATTAGTTGTATCCGGCCGAATGAATTGGCTAAGCACGAATAAGGCTGCCAGCCCGATGAAGAAGTATTTGAGTGCCGTTCGCATTTACTCTATAGGAAGGTCCGTTAAAGTTCTCTTCCACTTTTTAGGCAAGCAGGAATAAAATGTAACAGATGGCCTTTAGTCCGGTGCTCATCGCTGTGCCGATTTTCGCTACGCTGATCGCGATTGAGGCGTGGTGCGCGAGTCGACGCGATCCCGACGCCTATGAGGCGAAGGACGCGTGGAACAATATCCTTATCGGCTTCGTTTCGATCGGCTTCGGAGCTCTATTCGGCGTTTTCATTGGGTTGATCTATGCGACTGCGTACTCGTTCGCCCCATTCAAATTCCCTGCCGACGCCTGGTGGAGCTGGGTGATACTTTTCTTTGTCGACGACTTTGCTTATTACTGGTTTCACCGAGTTAGCCACGAGTCGCGTCTCTTCTGGAACTTTCACGTCGTCCACCACTCGAGCCAATTCTACAACCTGAGCGTCGCCGTGCGGCAGAGTTGGTTCGGCGGGTTGGTTCACTGGATGTTCTACGCACCGATCATGCTTCTCGGTTTCGCCCCGTGGATGTTCGCAGTCATGCACGGATTCAATCTCATCTATCAGTTCTGGATCCACACGAAATTCGTAAAGACGCTCGGGCCGCTCGAGTACATTCTGAACACGCCGTCGCACCACCGAGTGCATCACGGCATAAACAATCCATATCTTGATAAGAATTACGCGGGCATTTTGATCATCTGGGACCGAATGTTCGGTTCTTTCGTTCAGGAAACCGAAGAACCTCGGTACGGCATCATCAAACCGGTCGACAGCTACAACCCGCTTTGGATAAACATTCATGCCTGGACGGAGATGTGGCAGGCTATGCGGCAACGCAACACCTTCCTCGGCAAAATGCGCTGCATCTTCGCGTCACCTAACTTGGATCGCTGAGCCCTCGTCTCGCGGTCTTTTTTATGAGAAATACAGTTAACGCCCTGATCGTACTTGCCGTACTTTTCGCCGCATCCGTAACTGCTCAAACCGTTACGATCACCGGACAGAAGAAGACTTACACGCGTGTCAAGCCGATCAGGGGTTACAAGAAGAACTTCACGATCAATCGCCCCGCGGCGAAAGCCGCGACGCCTGCGATGTCGCGCAAGATCACGTCTTTGATCGATCCGGTGAATGTACTCGAGATCGACCTGAAAGAAGAGCTTACCGAGACGCAGTGGCTTTCCGAAGCCGACTTCGAAGAGGTTTTCAATGAGCAGGGTGTACTGACGGTCATGCTCTGGATGGAGGGCAGTGCCGCGTACAGTGACGGTGTTACGAAATACGTGGTTGTCGACGTGGCGAACGGCGTTCGGCTTGCACCGACGTCGGCATTCGTCGACCTTCCTGGACTGATAGCCGCCGTTAAGAAGAAGCAGGATGCCGAGATCGAGAAAGCGAGCAAAGCCATCAGAGCGAACCCGGAGTTTGCCGCGGACGATGATCCGAAGAGGCTTTTCGAGGAAACGACGTTCGGGGAAAAAGACCTTGTAAACTTTGCGGTCGATCGAGCCGGCGTTGCGTTCTTTTACGACTACGGCTTCCCAAATGTTATCAAGGCACTGGAACCGGACGGTGAACTCCGGCTCTCGTGGTTCGAAGTAAAGCCCTTCATTATACAAGACGGTTTGCTCGCAAGGTTTATCCACTAATATACTTAAGCTCAATCACATGAGCGATAGAAAGATACGTGTTCTGGTAGCAAAACCTGGTCTTGATGGCCACGACCGCGGAGCAAAGGTAATCGCGAGAGCGTTACGCGATGCCGGCATGGAAGTCATTTACACCGGCCTGAGGCAGACGCCCGAGATGATCGCCGCCGCAGCCGTGCAGGAAGACGTCGATGCGGTCGGCATTTCCATCCTAAGCGGAGCCCACAAGACTCTCTGTCCGCGTATCGTGAACCTGCTTCGAGAGAACGGGATGGATGATACGCTTGTTCTTGTCGGAGGGATCGTCCCGAACGAGGACATCGCCGATTTAAAGTCTCAAGGAGTCTCGGAAGTGTTTCTTCCGGGAACCTCCACTGAGGATATCGTCAGCTACATCCGCAAACACATACGGGCGGAAGGCTGATCTGGATTGTGGAATTCTTCATCAGAACCTATTCTGTGGCTAACCCTATAAAATTGAACTCGGGAGAGAAAAAATGAAAAAATTAACATCGCTATTTTTCGCATGTGCGATGGCCCTGTCGATCGCTTTCATCGGCGGTGACCTCTCGTCAGCGTCGAACTCGGTTGGAAACCCGACTGTTGCATCAGCACAGGTCACCGTTCGGAAGAAGCGGAAACCGGGCGTGGCACGTCGCGTTTACCGCGGAGGAAAATGGGTCGGAACGCAGGTGTGGACCGGAACCAAGTGGGTCTCTCAGAAGACTTGGCAGGGCATGAAGTGGACGGGCAAGAAAACCTACAAAACGGGCCGGAAAGTCGTCAGCCGCACCAAGAAGATCGTCTACTAACAAAGGTTTAGATCCATATGCAAGCCGGACTATGTCCGGCTTTTCTATTTTTCCGTTGGCACGACAACTGCAACTATGCACATCTATACGGAACTAAACGTTCGACATTAGGACATTTACGGAGGTTAGTAATGAGAAAAGTTGCAGGCAGTATTGTGTTTCTCGTAGCATGCGTATTCCTTTCATACGGTTCGGCAAAGGCACAGATCGTGGACAAGGTGAAAGACGCTGCTGATAAAACAAAAGAAGTAACAAAGGACGTCGCCGGCAAAACCAAAGACGTGACAGTGGATACGGCAAAGAAAACTGGCGTGATCGTGACGGACGGTCTCGAAAAGGCTGGCAATAAAACGGAGAAGGCAGCGAAGGTCGGCGCATCCAAGACGAAGAAATTCGGCGGCCAAGTAGTCAATGTTACGGAGAACGTCG
>JAQSDP010000027.1 GCA_029945985.1 bacterium
CGGTGAATCGACTCGGAGCACGATCGCTCTGATCGACGTATCATTAGCCGCATCGTTCACAGCCTTCACGATGGTGTCAGAGCCAACCATTTGTCCGCCGAGTGCGCTGTCGCTCGACTGCCCGGTCGAGATCGCGCCTGACGCGAAGATCACAGCGACACGCTCGCCGTTATTGAGGCCTAGCGAATCGGACGGGATGTCGCGATATTGCGACGCGCGGATCGTGCGAACCTTGTCGCCGTCTTTGTAGCCCAGCGCCTTGCGGAATTCTTCATAGACCTGTTCTTCGTAAAGTGCACCGTCGATCAGGCCCTGTTCCTTCGCCTGCGTCGCGCTGTACGGAGCGTTGTCGATTATGGCTGCGATATCTTCGACGGCTTTCTTCCGCGATTCGGCGATCGCACCGGTATATTTTGCCCAGTATTCGTCGAGGACAGCGTTGATCACCTCACGCTGGCCCTCGCCCATTTCCTTCTTGGTGTACTGATCGGGCGCATTCTTGTACTTCGGTCCGATCTGGATCACCTCGGCTTCAATTCCAAGTTTGTCGAGCGAGCCCTTATAGAACATCGCCTCGGCGGCAAATCCGTTGACATACAGGTCACCCGGAGGCGGAAGGAACACCTTATCCGCGGCGGTCGCGATGTAGTACTCCTTGTTCATCCCGATCTCCATATAGGCATAGACCGGTTTGCCCGACTGCTTGAAGTCGGCGATCGCTTCGCGAAGTTCATACGCCTTGCCCCAGCCGATGCCGGGGAAGTTGATATCGAGCATCAACCCGCCGACGCGCTTGTCAACCTTTGCCTTCCTCAACTGGGTGAGCAGGGAACTAAACGATTGCTGTTGACCGATTCCGAGCGCCTTGCCGAGTTCGTCTTCGGGGACATAATCGGGAAGCGAGCCGGAGACGTTCAACACCAGCACCGCATTCTCAGGAACGCTCGGGCGACCCATCGTGTCAGCAAGCAGAAACAGACCGATGATGCCGACCAGAAAGAAGGCGATAAGCAAGCCGCCGACGATAAGAAAAACCTTTGTTGTTTTCGAAGTTGCCATTTAATTTAAGTATAACGGCGCTACCGCCGACTTTACCTGTAGATAATACGAATTATGGAACGGAAAGTTTTGTTTGTCTGCTTGCTTTCCTGTTTTCGCGCCAGCCCCGAGATCTATACAAAACCACATTAAATACGGAAGAGACAGAATCGACCCACGAAAGAAGAAAATAAGAAAAGTAGGAAATAGGAATCAAACCTCACAGATGATCAGGTTTACGATCGAGCCGAGCTTTTTGCGAACCTCGGTGACGGTTAGTCCGGAATCGGCGGCGATCTTAGCGGTTTCGCGGTTGAAGTGGTCGTCGGCGGCGAGGACAGTGATGCGGTTGAGGACGTCGAAGACAGGTCCGAGGATGCCGTCGGGCCGGACGTGTTCAAGAAGAATTATTCGGCCGCCTGGTTTTATTACTCGTCGGAGTTCCTTGAACGCGAGTGTCGGATCGGGGATCGAACAAAAGACGAGGGTGGCGAACGCAGCGTCAAACTCATCGTTGCCGAAAGGCAAACTTTGAGCGTCGGCCTGAATCAGATGATTTTCGCGCCGTTTTCCGGCGGCAACTTGCAGCATCCCGGTCGAGATCTCGCTTGAGACGGCCCGGTTGCATCGCGGATAAAACTCGAAATTCGCTCCGGCTCCACAGCCGATCTCGAGGATGTCGGCGTCCAGCGGGAGAAGATCGCTCACCTCCTGCCGCCAACGACTCAGTCCTAGCCACTCAAGCGGAGCGAACGCGCGGTCGTAGTTTCCTGCGAATTTGTCGTAGACGGCTGGCACGAGTGAGAGTTTACCGCAGTCTTATGCACAAGGCCGCGGTAAGCACGGGCGAAACGGTCAACTTGGATGTATCGCCCTTGCTAACGCGCGGGCTTGTGCACTCTGCGTGAGTTTCTCATTGGTCTTGTAACTGTCTATAATCTAGAGTTTTACGACAACCCCACCCGCTAGCGCCGGTGGTACTGACGATTTTGTATGGCGAAGAAAGGTTCGGTCCTGATCTGTGACGACGAAGAGATAATGCGCGACGTGCTGGAGACGATCCTCACGCACGCGGGTTATAAGGTCGAGCTTGCTAAAACGGGCGAGGAGGCGATCGAACTCTTCTCGCAAAAGCCGTATGAGGTGGTCCTGATGGACGTCTCGATGCCGGGAATGGGCGGGCTAACGGCGCTTGAAGAGCTGCTGAAGATCGATGCGGATGCGGTGATCATAATGATCACGGCTTACGCGACCTTCGATACGGCGATCTCCGCATGGGAAAAGGGTGCCCACGGCGTGATCCGCAAGCCGTTTCAGAACGATCAGGTCCTTGCCTTCGTTTCAAAAGGGATCCGCCGTCGCCGTGCCGAGGAAGAGCGTCAGACGCTGCGCCAGGTGATGTCCAAGTCGGTCTCGCGCGATGCGATCGTGGGCCGGTCGGAGAAGATGGAAGAGATCTTCCGTCTGGTCGAACGCGTTGCTCCGGCCCGCTCGACGGTGCTCATCCAAGGCGAAAGCGGTACCGGTAAGGAGTTGGTAGCAAAGGCGATCCACGAGGCGAGCCCCCGCTCGGATAAGCCGTTCGTCGCGGTAAACTGCTCGAATATTCCGTCAGAACTACTTGAGTCTGAGTTGTTCGGGCACACACGTGGGGCGTTCACCGGAGCCGTAGCATCGAAGAAGGGCCTGTTCGAGGTTGCTGATACGGGTTCGATATTTTTGGACGAGATCGGAGATCTGCGGCCTGAGATGCAGGTTCGCCTGCTGCGTGTGATCCAGGAGCGTGAGTTTACGCCGATCGGGGAAACGTCGCCGACCAAGGTCGATGTAAGGATAATCGCGGCGACGAATGTCGATCTGAAAGACGCGGTGAAATCGGGTACGTTTCGCGAGGATCTTTATTTTCGTCTATCCGTCGTGCCGATGGAACTTCCACCTTTGCGGACACGCCGCGAAGACATTCTGCCGCTCGCGCAGCACTTTATTCGAAAGTATAACGAAGAGAACGGACGTGTTGTGTCCGAGAGCTTCAACGCGGAGGTGTTGTCGCTCCTTGAGAATTACTACTATCCGGGAAACGTCCGCGAACTTGAGAACATCATTGAGCGAGCCGTCGTGATCGCCGCGACCGATGAAATTACCGTCGACTGCCTCCGACCGGAAGTGCGGGATCCGGCACTGGCCTTCGAGATGGTCAAGCGGGCGGAAGGTACGTCCGCGGAGATCGACATCGCCCGCGGGGTCAATTTTTACGACGAAGTGAAACGCTTCGAGATCGACCTCATCCGCCGCGCTCTGGACCAAACCGCCGGCCACCAATCCCGCGCCGCCCAACTCCTCGGCCTCAACGCCACCACCCTCAACTCCAAGATAAAGGCCTATAACATTATCCCGCGCGACAGTAACTGACTTTTTCTCAAATAAATTCAGAAATTCGTTCTCTAATTGGTGGATTCCACCATCCGGTGCCCTCCAAGCTTCCCGGCTAAATGCGATTTCTTTTAATCAGGCAGCCCCATGACCCAACTCGCGAACAAGTGAACTTAATTCATAAATTTGTATTTTTGTTCAAGGATTCATAGTTTTTCACACGAATCGGTTCGCAAGGCCTTTGTAACACATAGACTTAGGCCGGCAGAGCGGGTGGCATTTTATTTGCCTTAACTCGGATGACGAAACCCCATAATACAAAGTTTTACGAATCCTATCGGCGCCAACGGCGTCGGAAATAAACGACCTGAGGAGTGTTTTATGAAAAGATTGCTTTTCGTAACGGCGATGGTTGCGACCTTTGCCTTTACGATCTTCGGTCAGGGAACTACCGGTACCCTTTCCGGTACAGTTTCCGGACCGGATGGTGTTCTCCCGGGGGCAACCGTCGTCGCCCGAGACAATAATTCCGGTAGAGAGATCACTACTACAACTAATGAACAAGGTTTCTTTCAACTACCACAGTTGGAGTTCGGAACATACACGGTCCGAGTAACTGCGACGGGATTCAAGACCCTTGTCGCAAATGAACTAAAGATCGACGTGGGCCGCGCGGCGAATCTCAGCCCAACGCTTGAGATCGGCGACGTGTCGGCAGAGGTTACCGTAACGGCGGGGGCCGATGTTATCACGGCAAACACTGCACAGGTGAGCAATACGGTCAGCCCGCAGCAGATCTTGTCGCTTCCTTTGATCACGCGTAGCCCGCTTTCACTTACACTGCTTCAGGCAGGTACTTCGTCAAACGGAGCCACCACGATCAACGGAATGCGTACCTCGATGACGAACATCACGAGGGACGGTATCAACATTCAGGATACCTTCATCAGATCAAATGCGACGGATTTTGCTCCTGGCCGCCCCTCGGTGGACGACACCGCGGAGTTTACGATCACCACCACCAATCAGGAAGCAGATCAGGGCTACGGATCTTCTCAGATCCGCCTTGTGACGCCCCGTGGAACACGAGATTGGCACGGTGCACTCTTTGCCTACAATCGTAATTCGGGATTTGCTGCAAACAATTTCTTTAACAACCGCAGCAGCACGCCATCCATCTCCGAAAAGCCGCCTTTCCGCAACCGTAATCAGTACGGCGGTAAGGTCAGCGGACCGATCTGGATTCCCCGTTTTGGTGATGGCGGAGGGTCAGCGTTTGTCAAAGACAAAGCTGTCTTCTTCTTCTCGTATGAAGGTATCAAGGATCCGGTAAGCGCCGCTGCGACGCGAACCATCCTGTCGCCGACAGCTCAGGCCGGAGCGTTTCAATGGAACCGAACCATTCGAGGAGCCGCGATCAATACGACCGTCGGAAATGCGAATGTTACGTGTGGGGAATGGTTGGTAGGATCGACGGCGCCCGCCCCGGTTTGTAGCATCTCCAATATTCTTGGATTTGGTGTTGGCCGAGGATTAGCGGTTCCGGGAACACTTGATCCGACCATTCAGTCCCGAATCCTTTCCCGGTTGCCAACGACCAGCAACTTCACGGGCGGTGACGGCCTTAACACGGCCGGGTATAGGTTGATCCGCCGTGCGGATCAGACGCGAGACCAGTATTCGTCGCGTTTTGATTACGACATTAACGACGAGAACTCAGTTCTGTTCATCTATAACTACAACAAAGAGGTCAACCTAAGGACCGACCTCGACACGGGTGGATTTTCTTCCGTTCCGGACGGAGAACAGTCCTCCGATAACAAACAGTATACGGGTGCTTACCGACGTGTTTTCTCGTCGAATATCGTAAACGAATTCCGCGGCGGCCTGTTCAAGTCGTCGGTACCGTTTTACCGTTTAAGCGCCCCCAATGTCTACAACCTGGCGATCCCCCTCGTTTCGAACCCGGAAAACAATTTCGGAGATCAGGGCCGCGATACCAAATCGTATAACTTCCAGTCGAACGGTGACTGGATAGCAGGCAAGCATAGCTTCAAGTTTGGCGGACAGGCTCAGTTTTTCGAAGTCGATGCTTATAACGATGCCCCGAACGGGAACATCGTGCCGACAGTTTCTATAGGTACCGCCGCTTCCACACCGACATTCAATGCTGGCAATTTCTCAACTATAGGCGGAATCAGCACTGCTCAGTTGGGCACGGCCAATGCAATGCTCGGACTGTTTGGCGGTATTGTGACCGCCTCAAACCAGATGTACAGCGTGCCAGACATCGCGACCGGCTTTAAGGCGCAACGGGTCAATGAACCGTTCAAGCACGGTGCCCACTCGCTCTACCTTGCTGACCGCTGGCAAGTAACGCCGCAGTTGACGCTCTCGCTGGGTGTTCGCTGGGAGTATTATCCGCCGCTGACGCTCGGGACAGGAGTTGCTCTTGAACCCCTGATTGATAATCCTGACGATGTGCTTCCGTCCATTTTGAGGCAGAACGGTACCTACGTGCCGGTCGGTACTAATGCTGGCCGGGAAAATGCTTACTATAAGCCGCAGTATGACAATTTTCTTCCGAATCTAGGTTTTGCATGGACGCCTGCATTTGAGGGCGGCATTGGCAAATTCCTCTTCGGATCGCGATCGGTGATCCGTGGCGGATATAGTCACGCGCTCGGTAACGATTCGATAATCACGTCGATCAGAAATGCAGGCGCAGGCAACCAAGGACTTGCAGCGACGAACGTTAGCGTGCCGAATCAGAACGGACGACTCTCAGGGGCCTTCACGCTTCCTTCGACTCCGACGTTCATCCCGCCGCCGCGCACCTATCTGCAGAACAATACCAGTGCTTTCGGTTTCTTCGGAACGGTCTTTTCGATCGATCCCAATATCGAAGTCACCCGTGTAAAGCAGATGAGCTTTGGCTGGCAGCGTGAATTCTGGGGAAACACGGCGTTTGAAGCCCGCTACGTTGGAACTAGCAGTAACAATATGGTGCGAAGCGTCGACTACAATCAGGTCGACATCCGTGCTAATGGCTTCGGAGCTGATTTTATTCGGGCTCAAAATAACGACCGGCTGTGTGTTGCCGCCAATGCGGTTGTTGCAGGCAGCTGTACGACGGGAGCCGGTTATAATGCCGGGATAGCCGGAAGCCAGCAACTGCCGGTCTTCGCTCTGATGGGCGGTAACGCACTTCTGACGAATGGCACCATCCTTGGATTGATTCGGGGCGGCACTCCTGCCGATCTGGCAATCACGTATATTTCGAACAACCTCAACAACCATCCTTCGGTTGCGAGCCCCGCTAATGTACCGTTCATCAAGTTTCTCGCTAACCCCGCCTCCGGCGTCGTTAACATACTTGAGAACGGAGCGAAATACAGCTACCATTCTGCTCAGTTCGAGGTTAGAAGACGGTTCTCACAGGGCTTGTACTTCCAGGCAAACTACACGTTCTCAAAGAACCTCACCAATTCGGCAGCGAGCAACGGATCACAGTCACTGGTTGAACCGTTCCTCGATAACCAGAACCCACAGTGGGACTACACACGTGCTGATTTCGATCAGACACACGCGTTCAACTTCAACGGCGTCTATCAGCTGCCGTTTGGACAGGGTAAGCGTTTTCTGACGAACGGAGGACTATCCGACAAGGTCTTTGGCGGATGGGAATTCTCCGGTATCGTTCAGTGGAACGCAGGCGTGCCGATCTCCTTCCTCGATCCTCGCGGAACGTTGAACCGCGCAGGACGCTCGGGACGTCAGACGGCGAACACCAGCTTGACTGCTGAGCAGATCAAGGGCCTGCTTGGCCGCTATGAGCAGAACGGAAGGATCTATTGGATCGATCCATCTATCCTTTGTACGAATGGTGCCGCTACTCTTGGATATGGTCAGGCGCCTTGTGCGGGACAGGTGTTCTTCAACGTCGAGCCGGGTCAAACCGGAAATCTGGGCCGGGCGATCCTCAATGCACCGTCGTTTTTCAACGTCGACACTACATTGATGAAGAATATCCGGTTCACTGAAACCACTCGTCTACAGCTTCGACTCGAGGCGTTCAATTTGCTGAACACTGTGAACTTCTTCCCGGGGTCTTCACAGCAAAGCATCAATAGCACAACGTTCGGACAGATCCTAAGTGCTGGTGCTTCTCGACAGTTGCAGTTGGCTGCTCGATTTGAGTTCTAGTCTGACACTTCTTTTATCAACCACTCAGCCCGTCGGTCTTCAAACCGGCGGGCATTTTATTGAGTTCTTTGAAGAAATCGAGTGACTTTGGCAGGTGTTTGTCTATAGAATGTTTAGGTACCAATTTGACCTGTCCCGTTAGAGTTCCCGAAGCGAACCCCGAATATTTATGAAGTATAAACTTTCTCTACCGCTCGTATTGTTTTCGGTGGCCGTCATGGCTTCGGCGGCAAATGCACAGAAGCTTATGGCTCAGGAGATCATTGCGAAGCACTTAGATTCGATAGCCACAGCCGAGAAACGTGCAAACTTTAGATCGTTAGTTGTGTCCGGTGAAGTTCGCGTCGAGTATATTACACAGAAGAATCAACCCGCCATCGGGCGTGCAGTATTTGCATCGGAAGGCAATAAAATGTTCCTCGGTATGAACCTGAATACTGCGAATTATCCGCACGAAAGGATCATCTTCGATGGAGATAAGTCCTCGGTAGCTTTGATAGTGGGTGGGTCCCGATCAGTGCTCGGAAACTTTATCCAATCAAGCGATGTGGTCTTGTCACACGGCCTGCTTTCCGGAACGCTGGGTACGTCCTGGGTATTCTTGAACGGCGGAGAGACTAAAGCGAAGATCTCAACAGCGGGCACTAAGAAGATCGGCGGCCGAGAAGCGTATGGCCTTCTTTACAGCCCTAAGGGCGGTAGCGACCTAGAAATCAGAATGTATTTTGACCAGGAAACATTTCGCCATGTTCGCACAGAATATGGGCGAACTGCCTCGGCACGCATGGGAGCGACAATCGATCAGTCAGCTCGGGAACTCGAAACGCGATTGAAGGTTATTGAAGACTTTTCGGAATTCAAAGAGTTCGACGGAGTGACCCTGCCGAGCAAATACA
>JAQSDP010000028.1 GCA_029945985.1 bacterium
GTCACCAAGAGTTATGTTGCTGGTCAAAGTCACAGTCGTGCCTCCGAAAACCGTTACGGAGCCGACAAGCGTGCCGTTTCCCGAAAAAGTTTGCGACGGGCCGCCGCCGAAGCGAAACGCGATGCCCGTGACGGTGCCGTTGTTGACGATGTTCGTGCCGTTGGCGTTGAAGGTCCCGTTTGAGGAAGAACTGATCAGCGAACCGTTGATCGTCAGATTGCCGTTGACGGTGACGGTCTGGTTGGCGATGTTCATCGTCGCTCCATTCGAGACGGTTATCGGTCCCCCGAAGGTTCCCAAGCCATTCGTAGTGCCCCCGGCGATGACGACCGGCGCAACCCAAAGTGAACCGCTGGAAATCGAAGAAGTGCCCTGCAGGTTTATCGATCCGGAGCCGCTAGTCGCACCCGCACCAGAGATACCTCCTCCGTTTATGGTTAGCGTGTTGCTGCCGACCGCTATAGTCCCGCCGGTGTTGATGGTAATACCTGTCGAAGTCACGTTACCGTTGCCGAACGTGAAATTGCTCGTCAATGTTAAGGTCGTGCCGTTTAGAATTGCCGGGTTGCCCGTGATAACGCCGGTGCCCGAAAGGTTCTGGGCACCGCCGTTCAGGTTAAAAGTCCCAGTCATTGCCATTGTGCCGTTGTTGACGAGGTTCGCACCACTAAAGCTGAAGGATCCATTGGGACTGGTCAATGTGCCGCCCGCGTTGATCGTCAGATCGCCCGTATGGGTTACGGGTTGGTTTGAGGTGGCCAACGTCGCCCCGTTCACGATCGCGATCGGCCCTCCGATAGTGCTGCTCGACGCATTTGTTGTTCCGGCTCCGATCTCCAGTGCGGCCGTGAAAGTGCCGTCTATGTTTATTCCCGTTGTGCCGGTTCCGGGGGTCGTCCGAATAGTGCCGGTCCCGTTCGTGGTGCCGGCATTGGTGAAGAAGCTGCTGGCTGTCCCATCGAGCGTTACGCTTGAACCAGCATTCAACGTCAAGGTTCCGCCGGTACTAACGGTGAGGATATGGGCTCCCTGGGCGCTCGTTACCGTTACGACCCGCAGGTTGGGAATGGTCACGGTATCATCGGCGTCGGGAATTCCGTCGCCGTCTACGCCGCTGACAGTCCAGGTTGCGGCTGAATTCCAATTGCCGTCGGTGGCGGCGGTGAACGTGGCGGCTTGGGCGCCCGCGGCAAGTGCGAACACGATCCAAAGCAAGGCAAAGAAATGACGGTGAGGGTTCTTTTGGGGTCGGGCAAACATAGATATTCTCCTTTCGTTCGTTAGCAAAGACGCATGTCAGCCGGGGCGGCAGCATCTTGAACAGGTCGCTTTGGTGTTGTATGCGGAAAGGGCCGCCGAAATGCGACACAGATTGTTTGAAAAATTGTATTTTTCCTAGAAATCGTCTACTCTTTTTGCGAAATTCAAAATTCACCCGTTATAGTTCCTCACAACTTATGAGCGATTCGGATGCTTCGGAGATCACCCAGGCCTTACAGGACTGGAATGACGGGAAAGACGACGCGCAGGCACGGTTGCTGCCTTATGTTTATGAAGAACTAAAGCGGCAGGCGAGATATCTGATGTCGCGGGAGCGGTCGAACCATACCCTGCAGCCGACGGCTCTCGTTCATGAGGCATTTTTGCGTCTCGCAAAACAGACCGGTGTCGACTGGCAGAACCGTTCGCATTTTTTTGGGATCTCATCAAGGTTGATGAGACAGATATTGGTCGACCATGCCCGCACGCATTCCGCAGCCAAACGCGGCAGCAACCCGATCCATTACTCGCTCGAAGACGTTGACATCCCAGTCGAGCAGCGCGCCGAATCTATCATCGCGATGAACGAAGCTCTTGATCATCTCGAGAGGATCGATGAACAGCAGGCTAAAGTCGTCGAGATGCGGTTTTTCGGCGGGCTGAGCAATGCCGAGATCGCGGAGGCTCTTGACATTTCGGAGCGAACCGTCCTGCGTGAGCTAAAGGTGGCGAAGCTGTGGCTATTCCGCGAGTTGAATAAATGAGTTGTCGCTTTCCAACAATTTTTTTCGCTTTTTCTGAGTGGGAGAACGAAATACAAGAATATGGCCGACGACTGGTCAAAAGTTAAAGAGGTCCTGAACGAACTGCTAGCGCTTGACCCGTCAGAGCGTGCTTCGTATCTAGATCGGTCAGGACTGACGCCGGAGATTCGAGCTGAGGTCCAATCGCTCGTCGAGCTCGAGACCGATTCTGAATCCATGTTCGAAGCTTCGGCAGTCGAACTGTCGCGCGATTTTGTCGATTCGCCGGCGGCATTGGCGGGCAGTCGGGTCGGACCGTATCAAATCGTTTCAGAACTTGGATACGGCGGAATGGGTGCGGTTTTCCTCGCGGAGCGGGCCGACGGAAAATTCGAACAGAAGGCGGCGGTCAAGTTACTGAAACGCGAGCTGAACACGAACGCCCTTCGGCGGCACTTTGACCGGGAGCGAGAAATTCTTGCGTCGCTGGAACATCCAAATATCGCCCGGCTGCTCGAGGCCGGAACGACTGACGACGGAATACCGTTCATCGCGATGGAGTATGTCGACGGTTCGCCGATTGATGAATACTGCGCGCGGCTCCAACTGGATCTGAACGCCCGGCTGCAGCTTTTCAGGACCGTCTGCACAACTGTCGAATTTGCCCACCGCAACCTCGTAGTTCATCGCGACCTGAAACCGTCGAACATCATGGTGACCCGCGACGGCGTGCCGAAGCTGTTGGATTTCGGCATCTCGAAGATCTTGACCGAAGGTTATCAAGAGCTCGACGCAGCTACGATCACACAGATGGGGGTGATGACGCCGTCATATGCATCGCCCGAGCAGCTTCGGCGTGAGAGCGTGACGACGCTTTCGGATGTTTATTCGCTTGGCGTGATCCTGTTCGAATTGCTCAGCGGACGCCGCCCTTTCGAGTCGGAAGAAGACGACCTGCGCGCTATCTATAGCGCCGTACTGGAACAGGAGCCGGCTGCACCGTCCAGTCTTGCGAACACATCGAAGCGGGCCGATCCTTTTGAGCGGCCGGACTATCGGTCGGGCGAGGCTGCGACCGAAAAACTCGGAACAGATTTTAGCCGTGTGAAGCGAACAGCGCAGCACGTTTTTCAGGTGTCGCCGCAGACGCTGAAGGGTGATCTCGACAACATCGTGCTAAAGGCTCTTCGTAAGGAGCCCGATCGACGTTACGCGTCGGCCGGAGCATTCGCCGAAGATATCGAGCGGCACCTTCAGGGATTGCCGGTCACGGCCCGACCCAATACTCTATCCTATCGAACTTCGAAGTTTGTCGGACGGCACAAGTTCGGCGTTGGAGCGGGCTTGCTGCTGGCTCTAGCGATCGTCGCCGGCGTCATCGCAACGCTGTGGCAATCGCAGGTGGCGCGTGCTGAACGGGCTCGGGCGGAGAAACGTTTCAATGACGTGCGGGCGCTCGCAAGTTCCTTCCTCTTCGAGTTTTCTCCGCTGATCGAACGGCTTCCCGGTTCGACCCCTGCCCGCGAGCTGTTGGTGAAACGCGCGCTCGAATACCTTGACGGACTCGCGACGGAATCCTCAGATGATCCGACATTGCTGCGCGAACTCGCGAGTGCCTATGAGAAGGTGGGCGACGTTCAGGGAAATCCGTACAAGCCAAATGTCGGCGACGTGGCCGGTGCTCTTGCGAGTTATGAGAAGTCGATGCAGATCCGCGAATCGCTGATGGCAGGCGGGAGCGGAGACGCTAAGCTCGAGGGCGAATTGGCCGGGCTGTATAAATCGATCGGCGACGTGGAATCGAACGCAGGGGATTACGCAAAGGCGATGGACTGGCAAATGCGGTCTCTTTCGATCCGCGAACGGCTCGCCGCAGCGGACCCGAGTCGCGATGCGAGACAGGCACTCGCGATGGCGCAGCGGACGGTCGGGGTTACGTGGTTTTACGATAACAATAACAAGAAGGCGATCGAATATTACGAGCAGTCGCGCGACATCTTCGCCAAACTGGTAGCTGAGTTTCCGGCGGACGACAAATTTGCGTCCGAGTACGCGTATTCGTTCGTGCAGATCGGCGAGGCTCAAGGCTGGGACGGTGAGATCGAGGCGGCCGCTGTAAATCTCCAGAAGGGACTCGAGATGACGGAGCCGATCGCGGCACGCAATCCTAACGATCAGGACTTTCAACGCGACCTGATCCTTTGCTTAAACAAGCGAGCCGAGAATCTCGACGACCTGAAGAAGTCGGACGAAGCTGTAGCATTGTATGAACGCAGCCTCGTGATCGCGCAGAAGACATACGCCGCGGACCCGGAAAGTCAGCGGGCAAAGCGGGACGTTGCGATGGGCTCGAAGAAGTTGGCCCAGGCTCTGACATCGGCAAAGCGTCCGAAGGATGCTCTTGCAAAGTTCGATCTGGCCTTGAAGGTGTTTGGTGAGATCCGTGATAACGATAAGAACAATAAGAGCGGAATTTACGACGTCGCCAATACGCGGTTCGCTTCGGGCGAACTTTACATTTCGCTGAAGGATTGGGCTGCCGCATTGAAGACGTTTGAGACGGCGAAAGGGGAATTTGAAGCGGCTCTTGCAGCCAACCCCGGAGATTCCTACACCCGACGGATGACCTCACTCAATCTCCAAAGAATAGGCGTTTGTTACTCGCAGCTGGGACGTACCCCGGAGAATGTGAAGGCGGCAATTACACACCTGCGAGCGTCACTCGAATCGCTTAACAAGATGAAGGCAGACGATGTGCTCGGCGACGGTGACCTGTCTTTGCTGGAAGAAATCCCTCAATTGATCGCAAAACTAGGGTCCTAACCCAAAACCTCGCGACGACGGTCGAGAAGTCGTGCCGGATCGTTGGTGATGATCGCCGCGACGCCCAGTTTGATAGCTCGTCGGATCCATCGCGGATTGTCGGCTGTCCAGATGATGACGCGGAGATTTCGTTTCGCGGCATTCTTCATCAGGTTGCGGGTCGCGAGCGTGTAGTGAAGCGAGATCTCGTCGGCTCCGGCCTCTTGAGCCAGGCGGAGAAGATGTTTGTCCTGGCGAAGAATATTTTTGATCTTCGGTGCGAAGAGTGCGGCAGTTCGAACGTTCGGGCACAATTTCTTGACGGACGGGATCGCGGCGAGTTTGAAGCTTTTAACGACGACCTGCGGCAGAAGCTTTGAGGTGCAAATAACGTCAGTGACCGCTCTAGCTAGCTGCTCAGTATCGGTCTCCTTGCTCTTGAGTTCGATATAAATCAGGCCTTCGAAATTTCCCAGGAATTCTAGCGTCTCGGCGAGCGTTCGGACGCGTTCGCTATTGTATGCGGGATCGGCGAGCTTCGGAACGTGAAGATTGAACCACGACCCCACGTCCATGCTGCCGAGTTCGCTAGAGGTGTAATCTGCGACCTTCCCCTCGCGTCCCGCGACGCGTTTGAGCGACGCATCGTGAAACACGACGGCAACTCCGTCTTTAGCGAGACGTACATCGAGTTCAATTCCGTCGGCACCAGCTATGACCGCCCGTCTGAAGGCGGCAAATGTGTTCTCGGGTGCGTGTTTGCTATCTCCGCGATGGGCAATGATGAGGGGCATGGAGCAGACTCGCGGGCGAAGGGTGAGCGTTTCGAGTTACTTCTTCTCCAAGAGAAAGATCGCTTTCGACCACGCGATCGGCTCGGCGATCGGAAATTTATGATTACCAACAATATTGAAGTAGCGTAGTGAGATCTTCTTTACGTCTTCGAGCGGGTGGATCTTGAAGTTGTAGATGATCTCTAGGACGCTGCCGACCAATGAGGGTTTGACGGGAAGAAGAACGAGTTTGCCGCTGGGTTTGAGTACGCGGGCGGATTCACGGAGGCCGTCGTCAAGATCAACATATTCGAGCACGCCGCACGATAGGACGATATCGAAGGTGTCGTCCGCGAATGGCAGCGTTAGGATGTTTCCCTGAACCGCATTGATATTTTTAGCGTCGACCTTTTTCTCTTTATGAGCCTGCTCCACGGCGATCTTCAGCGAGTTTCGCGAAAGGTCGAATGCGACAGTTTTCTTCGGCCGAAATCCGGCCTGGTGAAATGCAAGTGTGACGATCCCGGTGCCGCTTCCTGCATCTAGCACCATCGTCTCGGGCGTCACTTCGAGGTGAAGGGACTTGAGAAACTTAGCAACCGAATCCTTATAACCGTTTAGTTTAAGCGCGAGGTTGTGGACGTCGGCGATGCGATCGTAGAAGTTTTTGGTCTTTCGAGAGGTCGTTATCAATTCAGCTTGGGGCACTTCACGCGGCAGACTCGCGCCCGCTCGTGTTTCTGCCTATTTCTCGGCTAAGAGTTTCAATATCATCTCACGCATTTCGACCAGCCGGCTAGAGCTTGTACCCGCCTCGATATAACGGATCTTCCCTTTGCGGTCGATCAACACCGCGGTCGGCAGTGCGGTGGCTCCGTACAAGACCTGCGTGCTCTGATCTTTTCCGACTACGAAATCATACGGCAATTTGTACTTGGTTTTGAAGCGCTCAAGAAACTGGATCTCCTCGGGCTGGGTAACGTCACGGCCCTCGCCCCGACCGTAATAACGTGTGAAGCCGATGATCTCGAAGCCCTGGTCACGAAGATCGGTATGCCATTCGATGAGTGACGGGAACGCATCGAAGCACGGGGCGCACCACGTCGCCCAAAAATCGATGAGGACAACCTTGCCTTTGAGATCCGCAACTTTGACGGGCGGGCCCGGAAACCATTTGTCGACGGCGACGAACTCCGGCGCCGTTTCACCGAGGAGTTTGTAATGCTTCTCGCGATTGCGAAGTCGTTTGGTCGCGTCGGCCCGCTGGCCTTCAAGCGGCAGTTCTTTCGTCGCCGCGATCAGCATCGAAAGATACGTTTCTAATGCGAGCGGTTTGCGGCCGGTCTCGATTCGGTATGTGATCAGCTTGTCCGCACCATAAAAATAGAAGATCGAGTTACCGAGCGACGCGGCGGTGAGCCGAAGATCTTCGAGGGCTTTTTCAGCACCTTCGACATTGTCGCTCAACCGGTGTGCGTCGAAGAGGAGCATTGCGTTGTCGTATACAAGGTCGAGCCCGACGGTGCGGAGCGTCGTATCCGCGACGAGAGATCGGGCGGTAGAGAATGCTTCCGATGCATATCGAGCGGCCTTCGCCGGCTGCTTATCTTCGAGAAAAGCCTTCGCAAGTTCGGAGTTCATCCGAAGCGCTTCCGATGGCTTTTTTGGCTCGCTCTTTTGATACTCAGCTATGGAAGCCACGGCTTCACCGAACTTCTTCTGCTTCGCGTTGACCACGACAAGCAGTGATCGGGCGGTCTGAGTTCGCTCGGGCGTTCGCTCGTCCTGGGCAAGAAATTTCGTTAGCGTTTCGGATGTCGTATCGAGATTCTCCGCGATCCAATAGAGTAGAGCGAGATAATAAGTGTCGTCAGGCGTTAAATCCTTTCGGGCGTTAGCGGTCGCCGCGAGCTTGGCCGCGAGCTGCTTCTGCTCTTTCTCCGTCTTTTCGCGAAGGAACTTGCTGACACCGATCTTCTTCTTCTCGAACTCTTCGAACTTCAGCCGCCGGTAACTGTTAGCCTCATCAAATAAATCTTTTACGGGGCGTTCGTCAGTGGCAGCGACTTTTACAGCACGACCTGATTGAGCTGCCGCCGATGCGGCAAGTAGGAGCGTCAGAATGAATGCGTAAAACTTCATGTATAAATCTTGGGGTGCCACCTCATGCGCCCGGTTACCAAACGTCTTCATGGGTAAGCCTAGCCAACAGATTCTGGAACCCCATACCTTGGTACTCCCAGCATCTCATCCGCGATCATCTTCGCAGTGATTGGTGCGAGTAGAATTCCGTTTCGATAATGTCCGGTCGCAACGAAGGCATTCTCGACATCGGGAACGCGGCCGATGACCGGTAATTCCCCCTCGACGAACGGCCGAAGTCCGGCCCAGGCTTCGGAAATGGAAAAGCGGTCGAGCCCGGGAGCGATCTCGATCGCGGCAGCTTTGAGCGATGCGATCGCGCCTAGAGTCACTTCTTTAGTAAATCCGACATCTTCGACCGTTGCACCGACCAGCATGCGCCCGTCCGCGCGCGGGACCAGATAGCCCCGCTGCGAATAGATAACCCGATGTAGGATGCACGGAACGGGCCCGGCGAGGCTGATCATTTGCCCTCGGACAGGTTTAACGTTCAGAGTCGGTAGCAGCTTTGCCGTCCAAGCTCCTGTGGTGATGATCACCCGATCTGCGTGCATCTCGCCACGAGCGGTTTCGACCCCCTTCGCTTCCCCGCCCGCAGCGATCAGACCGGAAACACTCGTGTTTTCAATGAATTCGATGCCGTTTAGCTCGCAATATCGACGGAGCGCAGCAAGAAGCTTCCGATTTTCAACCTGCCAATCATTCGGATAAAGGTAGCCGCTATGGACTTCCGGCGAGATCTCGGGTTCGAGCTTATGTATGTC
>JAQSDP010000029.1 GCA_029945985.1 bacterium
GAAGCCTCAGAACTCCTGGCGTCTACTCTCCGTTCGGAGCGGTGAATGCACAGGTTTCTGACGGGAACTCGAGCTACAACGCAATGAACGTGGAGTTGAAGCGGCGGTTCTCGAACAACTTCACATTTCTTGCTAGCTACACTTGGTCACATTCGATAGACGATTCATCTGACTTGCAGACACTTCTGATCCCGCAGGACGTTCGCAACTTCCGTGCGGAGAAAGCGAATTCGCTTTTCGACCAGCGTCATCGCTTTGTGTTCAGCGGACTCGTTGCCTCGCCCACGAACTGGAGGAACGGCAGCACCTGGCAGAAGATCTTCTCCGAGTTCACCGTCGCTCCTATCATTGAACTCTCGTCGGGCCGACCGTTCAACATCATCACGAACTTCGATGCGAACAACGATCAATCTTCGCAAACCGACCGCCCGAACGTTCTTTCTGATGGAACCCTGTGCATCCCGGGTACTACTGGTTGCGGGCCGCTCATTGTCAACGGCCAGTTCGCAACCGGAAACCTCGGGCGCAACATGGGCATCACTCATGGCTTCGCTTCGGTAGATATGCGTTTGACCCGTGCGATCCGCTTCGGCGAGCGTTTCCGCATCGATCTGATCGGTGAGGTATTCAACATGTTCAACCGCTTCAACGAGGGTTCGGCGTCGCCGTTCTTTGATGCGGTCAATTCGTTTGGCGAACGGGCCGACAACGGCGCATTCTATAGCCGTCCAACGGCATCGTACGATCCGCGCCAATTCCAGTTTGGAGCTAAGTTCAGCTTCTAAAGAACTCTTATACTCCTCCTCGTCGGCCGCAAGTTTCATCGCTTGCGGCCTTTTTTGATGAGAATCTGGGATAATATCTTCGTGCAAGGATCGTCAGCACAGATCAAGACTATCGCCGCGGAACTCGGTTTTGCGAAGTGCGGTATCGTTCCCGCCCATAGGCTCAATACCGGAGCCGAGCGACTGCGCGAATGGCTGAATCGTGGCTATCACGGGGAAATGGGTTGGATGGACCGTCCCGAACATGACCGCGCGGATCCGCGGACGGTGATGCCGCAGGCTCGATCGGTGATCGTCCTTGCAACCAACTATTTCACACCACATGTTCATCCAGATGATGCTCCTGCGGGCAAGATCTCACGATATGCGTGGGGCGATGATTACCACGATGTGCTACGGGAGAAGATGAGGCTTCTGCTCGGCAGGATGAAAGGCGAATGGCCCGAGATCAACGGTCGTATCTGCGTGGATACTGCTCCGATCATGGAAAAGGAATGGGCGGTCGGAGCCGGGCTCGGATGGATCGGCAAGCATTCGAATCTCATCACAAAGGACGTGGGGTCGTGGGTGTTTCTGAGTGAGTTGCTGCTTGATGTGGAGCTCGAATACGATGAGAAGATCGTCGAGGATCATTGCGGCACCTGCACCGCCTGTCTTGACTCGTGCCCGACATCCGCGATTGTTGAGCCTTATGTCGTCGATGCTCGCAAGTGTATATCGTATGCGACGATCGAGCTCCGCGACGAAAGGCTGCCGGATAAAATTTCGGAGAACCTCAACGGCTGGCTCTACGGCTGCGACATCTGCCAGGAAGTCTGCCCCTGGAATCGATTTGAGAAACCAACCGAAGAGGCACGATTCGAGCCACGGCAAGGTGAAACGTCACTACCGCTCGATAGAATTGATACAATGGAGCACGCCGAGTACGTTGAGCGTTTCCGCGGATCCGCGATGAAGCGAACAAAACTTGGGGGGTTGAAGCGAAATGCGAGACACCTTCGAGGCGGATAGATCGAACTAGTGCGAATGCTGCGAGACTCTTATAATCGGAAAATTTCAGACCTCCGAATATCGCTGACCGATAGGTGCAATTTTCGCTGCTTCTATTGTCTGCCGAACGGCGAGCCTCCGCTCGCTCGCAAGGAAACGATCCTCACGTTCGAAGAGATCGAACGCGTTGCGCGGATTTTCGTCTCGCTCGGCATAGAGAAGATCCGCCTTACAGGTGGCGAGCCCTTGATACGTCGAGACGTACCCGGGCTTGTTGAAAAACTGTCAGCGTTGAAGCCTGCGTTGTCCGACATCGCTCTCACCACCAACGGCTTCGATCTACCCCGACATGCTGCGGCGTTGAAGTCTTCGGGGCTCGATCGCGTTACGATCAGCCTCGATAGTCTTGATCCAAAAAACTTTGCTGACATAACCGGAGTCGACGCTCTAGGCAAAGTGCTCGACGCGATCGCTTCCGCACGTGAGTTAAGATTCGACCCGATAAAAATAAACGCTGTCGTCATCCGCGGACGTAACGATCATGAGGTCGTAGACCTCGCACGGTTTGCGCGAGATAACAACATCTCGATGCGCTTTATAGAGTTCATGCCGCTCGATTCTGGCCACGAATGGGATCGGAGCTTGGTAGTGTCCGGCCGGGAGATACGTGAGAAGATCGGGGCCGCATTTCCGCTCGCCCTAATCGAAGCTACCCGCGGCAGTGAGACCTCCTGGAAATATCGCTTCGCCGACGGTTCGCCCGGCGAGATCGGGATCATTGCCCCCGTGACCGAAATGTTCTGCGGGCAGTGTTCACGGATCCGCCTCACCGCCGACGGCCAGATCCGAACGTGCCTCTTCTCGACCGACGAACACGATCTCCGCAGCGTGGTCCGCAGCGGTTCTTCAGATGGAGAAGTTGAAGAGTTCATTCGATCCGTGGTGATGACGAAGGAACCCCGGCATTACATAAACGATAACTCTTTCCAGCCGGCCAGCCGCACGATGAGTTTTATTGGAGGATAGGTGTCGAGATCATGGCCACCGACCGGATCGGCTCACTATATTCTTTGAAATTAGAGACTAGAAGAAAATTATTCTTCGCCGAGTTTGCTCGGAAGGCTTCCTCAAATTCGTCCAGATCATGTTCCGGCGGAGGTTGGTGGAATAAGTAGAATCGGCCAGTCGGTTTGAGGAGTCGACGGATCTCAGCCAGCTCCGCGACGGGATCCATCCAGAAAGCATTTATGTTGAAGAGAAAGATCTTGTCGAAATGTGCTGCTCTCAAAATGCCATCTAAGAGGTCTTGGTGAAGGATGTGAGCTTCGCCTGAAGCTACAAACTCCCAGAAAGACTCGGTTGCTGCCTTGACCATCTTCGCCGAACGGTCGATTGCTGTCAGGTTCCCTGACGAGAGCTTCTCGCAGATAAGCGGAATCGAATGTCCGTAACCGCACCCAACCTCGAGTATCACATCACCAGGCTGAACGTCTAGAACATCAACGGCCCAGACGTAACGCTTCGGGATCGTTCGGGACACGTTAGCTTCCGCGGCGGCCGAACATATCGAGGCCGACAGCTATTACCAGAATCGAGCCTTTTATTATGTCCTGCATAAAATCGCGAACGTTCAGCAGCGACATGCCGTTGTCCAGACTCGCCATGATCAATGCCCCGATGCATGCTCCGAATACAGTGCCGCGGCCGCCCATCAGCGATGCTCCGCCGATCACACATGCCGCGATCGCATCAAGCTCTTTCAGAACGCCGGCATCGGGGGCCGCACTGCCTACACGGGCCGTAAAGATCAACGCAGCAATACCAGTAAACGCCCCGAGTAGTGCATACACTTTCAACACCTGAAGTTTGTTGTTGATACCTGATAGGCGTGCCGCATCGGCATTACCTCCAATCGCATAAAGATAGCGGCCGAAGGTTGTGGAGTTAGTCAGGAAAGCTCCGAACAGCGCAACACCAAGGAGAATGATGACCGGCACAGGAATTCCGCGGTACGAATTCATCACCCAAATGAATGCGATCACGCCCACAATGGGGATGATGGCCTTGACCATCTCGCCACCGTAATTAGCTTCGCCGAGGCCGTAATCTTTCACCGAGCGAGCGTTCCGATACGCCATGAACAGGATGAACCCTATTGCGATCGCCGCGATGATCCAACCGCCGGCCGGCAAAATATATTCGTTCCCGATGGCTTTGAACGTATCGTCGGAAACCGGCACCGTATATCCGCCGAGCAGCCACTTCACGGCGCCTCGCCATGCGAGCAGTCCACCAAGGGTGACAATAAACGCCGGAATGCTCAGATATGCGGTCAGAGCTCCTTGAAAAAGCCCGATTAAGATACCAACCACGACAGCAAACACGATCGACGGAACAAGGCCGAACTCGTATGTCGTCATACTCAGAGCCGCAATACCGCCGGCAAACCCGAGTACCGAGCCGACGGAAAGATCGATGTTGCCGCTGACGATCACCATCAGCATGCCGACCGCAATGATCGCCGTCACCGACATCTGCGTCGCCAGGTTCGAAAGATTCGTCGGCGTCATGAAGATCGAGCCCGTCGCCCAATGGAAGTACGCCCAGATCAAGGCAAGCACGCCGATCATCACGTACGCGCGAAGTGCAGTCGTCGAGATCTTAGATTCTTTAGTTTCGGCCATTGTGTTAGTGATTTCCTGTCGCCGCCGCCATTACTTTTTCAGGCGTTGCTTCGCTTCGAACAAACTCGCCGGTCACCCGACCTTCGTGCAGCACCATCACGCGGTCGGAAAGGCCGAGCACTTCCGGAAGTTCAGACGATACGAGTACGATCGCCAAGCCCTGCTCGGCCAGCTTGTTGATCTCCGCGTAGATCTCCTGTTTCGCGCCGACGTCAATTCCTCGAGTGGGTTCGTCAAGGAACAGGACTTTGGGATTCGTAAGCAGCCATTTTCCAAGGACGACCTTCTGTTGATTGCCGCCCGAAAGCGTTCCAGCAACAGTCAATGGAGAATTCGCCTTAACTCGAAGAGACTTCATCGGGCCGTTGGCGGCGATCGTCTCCCGTGTTCGATTCGTCAGGAATGACCCTGAGATTCGTTTGAGCCCTGCGAGGGTCATATTGTCGAGGATGGTTTGATCGAGAATGAGCCCAAACCGTTTGCGATCTTCAGTAACGAATCCGATCCCCTCACGAATTGCCGCGGCGGGCGAATCGAGGTTTACGGTTCGGCCTTCAACGAAGACCTCGCGGGAGTACTTCCCCGGCCAGGCCCCAAAGATCGACATCAACAATTCAGTTCGGCCGGCACCCATCAGTCCCGCGATCCCGAGTACCTCACCCTTGCGAACATGAAAGCTGACGTGATCGACAACCTTTTTATTTGCGGCGTCAATCGAATACGCCGTGAGATTCTTTACTTCGAGCACCCTCTCGCCAAAACCGTGATGACATTCGGGGAAGATGTTGCCGACCGAGCGGCCGACCATCAATTCGATGACCTTTTCTTTCGTCAGATCTGCGGCGTTGTGTGTCCCGATCGTTTTCCCGTCGCGCAAGACGGTGATCCGGTCGCTCATCTCGAAGACCTCGTTGAGCTTGTGCGAAATATAAACCATTCCGACGCCGCGTGCTTTAAGATCCCGAAGGATCGCGAACAAGGTCTCGACCTCAGATTCCGTCAGCGCCGCGGTCGGCTCGTCGAGGACGAGGATCTTTGCCTCTTTCGACAATGCCTTCGCGATCTCGACAAGCTGTTGTTGTCCTATGCCGAGATTTCCGACCTGGACACGCGGATCAATATCTAGATTGAGATCGCGGAGGAGCTTCGCGGTTCGGTGATACAACTCCGACCAGTTGATGACGCCAAAACTGGAGGGTTCCTTGCCAAGAAAGATATTCTCTCCAACGGTCAACTCCTTCACGAGAGAGAGTTCCTGAAAGATTATCGCCACGCCCGCATTCTCCGAATCTCGGATCCCTCGAAACTGATGAACCTCGTCATCGATCAGGATGTCACCTTCGTACGTTCCCTGCGGGTACACGCCCGAGAGCACCTTCATCAAGGTCGATTTCCCGGCGCCGTTCTCACCAACGAGCGAGTGAAATTCACCGGCTTCGAGCGTGAAGCTCACGCCGTCCAAGGCACGAACGCCCGGAAATTCCTTGACGATGTCTTTCATCTCAAGTAGCGGCATTGTTGTTTAGATCGTCGTAGTTCAAGAAAGCCTTCAAGGCTGAGGTCAGAACAATTTACCACAAGTTTGCTCTAGTAGAGATACACGCTGCGCATGGCTTTTCGGATCTCGTCGTTCTGCATGAACCAGTACCACACCTTACCGCTTCTTAGATTCTCGGCGCTTAGCAGCGTTATCCCCTGATCAATGCCGAGGACGTCCGGTCCAACCCATCCGTTCTGCGGGTTGAATGCGTCGGCAAATCCGTACGGGCCGTAGATCTTACCACCGAAATCTTCCTTCATCTTTCGAAGTGCGGGGATGGAAAGATCGGGTGTGAACATCAGCGAGCCCGCCGGAGCAGCCGGAACCACTGAACCATCGGTCTGATCGTGACGCGGCGGAGCTCCCCAGCCAACGTATCCCCGCTGACTGTCGGACGAGGTCAGCCCCCACATATTCGCGCCAAGCTTCGGATATTCTTTGCTAAGTTCTTCAGCAAAGAATTTTTGCTGGGCGCGGGTCGCACTAACCGAATTGTCAAAGTAATTCATGAACGGCGGACGACGCTCCTGCTTTCCGCGGAAATCGACCCATGCGTGCGAAAACTGATGGATAAAAAGCGGCGTCACCGCCCCGATCCATCTAATACCGCGGTACTCGTTCCACGGCCGTTCCCATGCATACCACGAGTTTGCCGGAATCGCGTTATTTGGAGCACCGATCGCAAGCAGATACAGGATCGCGTCCTCGCTATATCTCGCCCAATAGCTATTTAGAAAACCGGTCTCCGGCTTCCGTCCGTGGCTGATCAGGTACGGATGCCCATTCTGCATGTACTTGAAATCGATTCGGGCGTACATCTTGTCTGCTAGGCCGACGATCTGTTTGTCTTCCTTGAAGCACTGCTTGACCGTCAGCACACCGCCCATTAAGAGTGCCGTGTCGATCGTAGAGATCTCGCTATTGAATCTACGCTCGCCTGTATTGTAGTCGACGAAGTGATAAAACCATCCACGCTCGTGAAATGCGCGATTTGCAAAGAAATCGAGTGTATTTCGAGCCCGTTCCTTCGCTTGGTCACGTGTCACCCAACCTCGGTCCGCGGCGATGCAGTATCCGGTCAGTGCGAATCCGGTGGCTGCGATGGAGGCAACATTGTGACTGCGGTGATCAGGTTTTCGATCGCTGCCGTCAGCGGGTGAGCGATCGAGCGTCAGTCCGTTCGCCGGGTTTGTACGGTCCCAAAGATACCTGAACGCACGCTTCGACATATCCTCGAGAAATGCGTCGTCCTCGGGAGACACGCGAGCGGTCGGCACAGGATTTGCGGGAGGGGGATCGATACTAATTGCACTCTGCGGCTGAGATTCGAGCGGCCCGACTTTGGGATCGACCACTTCGAAAATGCTCTGTCCGCCATTATCGCTGCTTGTTCCGACTATCACCTGAAACTCGCCGGGTTCAAGCACCGGTTTTAAGTCGCGGCCAAGGAACATCAGGTCTTTCGGCGCAATCGTGAACTCTATCTTCCGAGTTTCATTCGGCTGCAGCGTGATCCGCTGAAAGCCTTTCAGCTCACGCACCGGACGGGTAACGCTCGCCGCAAGATCGTGGATGTAAAGCTGAACCACCTCGTCGCCGCTGACGCGTCCCGCGTTCGTGACCTCGACACTAACCTTCACGCTCTCGGTCGGCGAGATCCGCGTTTTGCTCAGCGTGACCGGGCTCAGCCGGAAATTCGTATAGCTCAGCCCATAACCGAAGGGATACAGCGGAGCGTTGCTCGTATCCAGGTACTTCGACGAGTATTTGTTCGACTCGAGCAGCGGCCGGCCGGTTCGCTTGTGGTTGTAATAGATCGGTATCTGCCCTACGGAACGCGGGAACGTTATCGGCAGCTTTCCACCCGGATTCGCGTCGCCGAATAAAGTATCGACGATCGCCGGTCCCGCCATCGTTCCCGGGAACCATGCCAGCAGGATCGCCGGCGAATTCTCGGCGAGCCAGTTGATCGTGAGTGGACGGCCGGTGATGAGCACTATCGCATACGGCTTGCCTGTCGCGTGGACCGCCTTCACGAGATCGAGCTGATGTCCCGGCAGGTCGATATTACTTCGCGAAGCGGCCTCACCGCTCATTCCTTGCCCTTCGCCAAGAACCAGAACGGTGAAGTCGGAATCCTTGGCCGCTTCGACTGCTTCTGCAAATCCTGCAGTAGAGTTGCAGGGGATGTCGCACGCTTCCTCAAACCGCATCTTCACCCGCGGATATTTCTGCCGCATCGCCTCGACAACCGTGATCGGATCGGTCGGCTTTCCGTCGCCCGCCCAATTACTGTTCATCTCAGCTTTGTTATTTGCCAGGGTACCGATGATAGCGATCTCGTCGATGTTCTTCTTGATCGGCAGCGTGTTCGCTTCGTTGCGGAGCAGCACGAAACTCTTCTCCGTTGCGAGTTCCGCGACTTCTCGATTTGCCTGGCTAAATACCTCGCGCTTCTCACGCTCTTCGTCGGCCCAAGGATC
>JAQSDP010000030.1 GCA_029945985.1 bacterium
TTTGGTTACCGTGTACATATCGGTGGCCGCGACACAAACCGTGCCCTTCCGTATCAACCTTACTCTGGGTTCTGGGTCGGGCATCATCGTAACACCGCCTCCGGGTCCAACTCCGACTCCGTCGCCCACGCCCCCGGCCACCGGGCCTCCGCGAGGGACCTGCACGGATCTAACCATCCGATCCTTTTTCGTAAGCGACGAAACGGGCGTTCGAAGGGAGATCCGGGGTAATATTCGGAATCTTTCGACCACGGCCTTCAGTGGTTATAACAGGATGCAGTGGGTGGAAGTACGGGATATTACAGTCTCGGCCGTGAAGCCTACACTGGTGGGAAAGCAGATATTTACAAGTGTACCGTCTGGCGGCACTACCCCATTCAGCCTCGAACATACTTTAGTTACCGCAGGACGAAGAAGGTATGAAGTTGCCATTGTCTATTCGCGCAGTAATGCCACGGACAGTCGTTACGCAAATGATGATTGCAACAACTCAAATAATTCAACACGGCTTCAGGATGTCGGGGTGCTGCACAAACCATAGTGACGGTCCTGCCGTTGATGCGGCACCTGCGGACGTTGCGAATCTACGTTGTATCCAGGTCATCTAATGGGAGAAACAAGCTTTGTGCGGGTAGGTGAGGAGTTACCAGTAAAGGCCCTTTCGCTCTATCTTCAGTCTCATACTACCAACATAGACGGGGGCGCGATCACCGTTGAGCAGTTCCCTGCTGGCAGTTCGAATCTTACGTATCTCATTCGGATCGGTAATGAAGAATTTGTACTTCGCCGTCCGCCGTTTGGCAACACGGTGAGATCGGCCCACGATATGAGGCGCGAGTTCGACGTTCTCTCGAACCTCTCGGCAGTGTACCCGCCGGCTCCGAAGCCTCTGCTTTTCTGCGACGACGAATCTGTCATAGGCTCAGAGTTCTATATGATGGAACGCCGGAACGGCCTGATAATGAGGGGAAGAGCGCCTGGCGCATTAGGGACATCGTCTGAACTTCAGATGGGAGTTGGTCGATCATTCATCAAGAATCTAGCCGATCTTCATTCGCTCGATTACTCCGCCGCCGGGCTTGCTGAACTGGGACGCCCCGACGGGTACAACCGTAGACAGGTGGAAGGCTGGACCAAACGATACTTTGCTGCGAAATCTCACGACTGGGACGTTCTCGAAAGAGCAATCAAATGGCTCAACGAAAATATCCCTCCCGAATCCGGGGCCTCGCTCATCCACAACGATTACAAGTTCGATAACGTGATGCTCGACCCGGAAGATCTGACGCGAGTCACCGCCGTGCTCGATTGGGAAATGGTCACGATCGGCGATCCGCTGATGGACCTTGGGACGACCCTTGGCTATTGGATGTCGGCGGAGGTCGGTGACGAACTTCTCTCAATGCCATTCAACCCCCGCGCACTTATGGAGAACGTCTCACGCAAACAGCTCGTTGAAATGTACGCGGAAGCAGTGGGACGCGAACTTCCCGACATGCTCTTCTATTACGTCTTCGGCACCTTCAAGATAGCCGTCATCGCCCAGCAGATCTATGCGAGGTATGTAAGAGGATTTACGAAGGACAAGCGTTTCGCGAACTTCGATCGATTTGTTGCCGCACTCGGTAAGATCGCGGATACCGCTCTCACGAAAGGAAGGATCTAGACCGACTCTGTTCGCTGTTTCCACGATTGCGGATTCGATCCGTCGTCGCGGCGTTCCATGGTGATCGCTCCCGGTGAGGGACAGACGAGGGCACAAAGATTACAGCCCACGCACTCATCTTCGATAACGCGGGGATAACGATTTCCGTTTGATTCGACGAATTCGAACGACTGATGTGCCCCGTCCTCGCATGCGACGTAGCAGAGGTTGCAGCGGATGCATTTCTCTTCGTTTACGTGGGCTTTGACGACGTAATTCAGATCGAGATTGCCCCAATCCGTGACGCGATCGACAGACTTGCCGATGATCTCGTTGACGGACGTAAACCCGTTGTCGTCAAGATACTGATTCATCCCGTCGATCAGATCTTCAACGATCCGGTAACCGTAATGCATCACCGCCGTGCAGATCTGAACATTACCCGCTCCGAGCAGCATAAATTCCACCGCATCACGCCACGTCGAGATACCGCCGATACCGCTGATCGGGATGTTGATCTCAGGATCGCGAGCGAGTTCGCTCACCATGTTCAGCGCGATCGGCTTAACCGCCGGCCCGCAATATCCACCGTGAGCCGCTTTGCCGTTTACGTTAGGATGCGGCACGAACGTATCGATATCGACGCCCATCACCGAGTTGATAGTGTTGATCAGCGAAACCGCATCGGCTCCGCCTTTTGCTGCAGCTCGTCCGGGTGGGCCTATATGAGCTACGTTTGGCGTTAGCTTCACGATCACCGGAATTTCCGAGACTTCTTTCACCCACTCCGTCACCATGCACGTATACTCCGGAACCTGGCCCATCGCGGCTCCCATCCCGCGTTCGCTCATGCCGTGCGGACAACCGAAGTTCAGCTCGAATCCATCGCAGCCCGTATCCTGCGAACGCTTCACGATCTCATGCCACGCCTCACGTTTGGACTCGACCATCAACGAAACGATAACCGCGTGGTTCGGATACTTCTTCTTGCACTCAGCAACCTCTTTCAGGTTTACCTCGAGCGAGCGATCCGTGATCAGTTCGATGTTGTTGAGGCCCAGCATACGCGTCGAGCCGTAATCGATCGCCGCCAGCCTCGACGAAACATTCGTGATCGGCTCGCCCAATGTCTTCCATACAGCACCGCCCCAGCCCGCATCGAAGGCACGCTCGATCATCGACCCCATGTTCGTAGGCGGCGCACTGGCAAGCCAAAACGGGTTCGGCGACTTTATGCCTGCAAAATTGCTGCTAAGGTTGGCCATGATACTACGATTTTACAGCTTCGATAACGCTGTGCGGCGACATCGTCGGTACTATGCGGTTAAGCCGGAAGCCTGATCGCCCGAGCAACTCGGCGTACTCCGCCTCGGTCCTCTCTACTCCCCCTGGCGCTGTCAGCATCTCAAGGTCAAGCATTTTTCCCGGATGTGGTTCGTTGCCTTCAGGGATCACCATCTCAGAAAGCAGCAATCTGCCATCGGAGTCCATAGCCCGATGAATCGTCTGGAGGATCTTGATCGCCCGCTCGTCATCCCAGTCGTGGATAATGTGCTTCATTATGTAAGCGTCGGCGGCGGGGACTTCGACAAAGAAATCGCCCGAGACCTTCTCCACGCGGTCCTCTACGCCGTGAGCGCGAAGCATTTCGCCTGCACCGTCGATCACGTGCTGCATGTCAAAAAGAATGCCCTTCATACTCGGGTTTGCTTTGAGTATCTGTGAGAGCAGAAAGCCGTGCCCGCCGGCAATGTCTACCAGTGTATTGATGCCCGAGAAATCGTACGCGGCGACGATCGCCGGTGCAGCTCCGGCACTCAGTTCAGACATGCAGCCGTTAAATATTTCCGCAGCTTCCGGGTTCTTGGCGAACCAGTCGAAGACCTCCACGCCGTGCGTTTCCTTCCAGGCGGTACCGCCGGTTTGAGCGCTGTGAAGCATATTTGCAAAGACATTGTAATGCCAAGGTTCGCCCATGAAGAGCATCGAGTCCCGCATCGAGCCAGGAACATCGGAGCGAAGCACGTCGGAAAGCGGCGTGTTGCCGAAGGTGCGCGGCTGGGTTTCGGTAAACACACCCATTGAGGCAAGGGTCCGAAGAATGCGGTACAGCGACGGGGAATGGGCCGCGGCCCCTCGCGCGATCTCATCGATATGCTTTTCGCCGTCTGCCACGAGATCGGCTATCCGAAGCTTGGCCGCCACAAAGATCGCCTGAGTGACCATTGCACCCATCGACAACTGCATGATGACCGCTTGCGGCGGGGGGCCGGATTGTTCAACGACTTGTGCTTGGGGCTCCATATTAGTCTCCTCCTTCGATCTAGTGCGCGTGGCTCGACGGAACAACCTGAGTAACTTTCGCACCTTCAAAACTGACAGCCACGCCGGTCAAGCTTTGATGGATGCCGATAGCGGCGAGTTTCCCCATCTGGGCGGCCTCGACCGCTTCGCCGCCGCCGTTGACGCAATCACCGCCGGCGAACACTTTTGGATTGGAGGTCTGCATTTGGCCGTTGACGATCACACGGCCCGACTCATCAGTTCCAATTTCGCAAACATCGCTGAAAAAGGATCGCATTTTCGTCTGGCCGATCGCCTTGATCACAACATCACAAGCCAACTCGAATTCGGTCCTGTCGAGACGCTTGCAGACGAGTCCCGCAACATTGCCGCTGCCGTCAGACATAACTCGAACCGGTTCGGCCTCCCAGATGAATTCGATGCCGTCGGTCTTGGCAAGTTCGAGTTCGTAGCCGTAAGCGGGAGCGTCTTTCTCCCTTCGACGGTAGATCAAAATGGCGTGTTCGGCCCCAAGCCTCTTTGCTTGAGTCACCGCGTCGATCGCCGTGTTTCCGGCCCCGATCACCGCGACCGTCCGTCCGATCGGCACGGACTTCCACTCGCGAGTCTTAACGAGCTCGATGAATCGCAACGCGTCATAAACCCCTCGCAGCCCTTCACCGCCGATGTCGAGCATCCGAGTTTTTCCAAGTCCAACAGCGACAAAGATGGCGTCGTGCTGATCGAGCAATTCATTGAAGATGAGCTGGGCTCCCGCGGACTCCGTGTCAGACAGATTCACAGCCGAAGTCACGTTCACACTCGTGCGGAATCTGACGCCAAGCTTCTCGACCTGGGCGACCTCTGCGATCGAATCGGCCCGCGTCATCTTGTACTCGGCCATTCCATAAGTGTCGAGGCCGCCGGGCAACTCTCGCCGCTCGTAAACCGTTACGTCGTAGCCAAGTCTTGCAAGATACGTCGCGCACGAAAGCCCGGCCGGGCCCGAACCAATAATGCCAACTGACTTACCATTGGGCTCGCCTCTGTCGAAAAGAGCCTTGCCGTTCGCCAGCACCTGCTCGGTAGCAAAACGCTGCAACCGGCCGATCTCGATCGGCTTATGCACTCAAGTCTTTTCGACGCAGGCCCCTTCGCAAAGCACTTCCACCGGACAAACCTTGGCACACGTAGAACCGATCGGGTTAGCGTCGAAGATGACACGAGCCGAACCGGTCAAATTGCCACTCGCGATCTTCTTAATAAATGAGGGAACATCAATATGAGTGGGGCAGGCGTGCATGCACGGGGCGTCGTAGCAGTACAGACATCGGTTAGCCTCGACGAGTGCCTCCGCAGGCGTCATTAGCGGATGGATCTCGGCGAAGTTCTGTTCGATCTGTTCGTTTGAGAGGTCAGACATTTTAGAATTCGGCGTCGACCTCGATCTCGATCAGCATATGCGGGTCGATGAGGCCCGAAACTTCGACCATCGTCGTAGCGGGCATTATCTCACGGAAATATTCTCCGTGCGCCCTGCCGTACTCTTCCCAGCGCGATATGTCGGTCACGAACATCCGAGTCCGCACTACGTTATCCAGGCTCGCGTCAAAATGCTTCAATGCCCGCTCGATATTGAGGATGCATTGCGTCGTCTGAGCGTAAGCGTCACCGACTCCAACAATGTTGCTTTCCTCGTCAGTCGCGGTCGTACCGGTTACATATATTCGATCACCCACGCGAACCGCTCGCGAGTAGCCTACGATCGACTCCCACTTTGCTCTCGATGAATATCTCTCTCGATCTTGCATTACCTAACCTTTACAAAATGAGTGCCGTTGAAACGATAGGTTATGAACCGGTTGGTTATGCGCCCCGCACCCGAATCTTTGTCATTGATTACCACAGGGAACCGGAACCATCGGCCATCGGTGGCAAAGGTTACCAATCCGTCTTCATCAACTCTGTCCTTGATGGTGAAAGGGCTGTATGAAAATGAGACCATATTAGTCAGCCCTTTGGTCGTTCGAATAAACTTAGGACTGCCAAGACCGTCACCTGAAACGCCAAAGATCTCAATAGACTGTCCATGGGTCATGCCGTCACCGATGAACGTGGAATTTGCAAGGTATAGCCGTCCCAGCGGCATATCCACCTGTGCTATTCGCGAATAGAATGATCCCGCGTCCATATCTCCACGCTCCGCATATGGCTTGGCGATCGGCCTTCCTCGTAGACTTCCATAATACTGAAATACGCAGTCGTAATCGTGCATTGTGCCGCCGGTCTGAAGGTCCCAAGAATAAATGCGGAATTTTCCGTCAGGTGAGGTGGCGACGCCCATCTCTTCTTTCAGTTTCGGAAATGAATATTGAAGAATTTCCTGCCGGTCACCGTGGCTCGTAAGAAGCGACCGCAACTCGGTGTTGGCCTTATCATTTTTCTCCTCGTCGTAGTTGCCGCTATAGCTCCCGGAGTCGGCGATGAGCTTCAAGGCGGCGATCATATCTTTTTCAACAGAAGTCGGGCTTTGCGAAAAGAGTTCAGCTGGCAAAAGCGTAAAAATCGCAGCCCAATATATGGTTATTAGAATTCGTCCAGTCACATGCGGGCAATAACGATCCAGCCTTTCCATTGGAAGCCCCCTCTCTCAATCGAATAAGAATTCTTCGTCATCGGATAGTCAGTCAGCCACGATCGGGCCGTAAAGATCCGGCCGGCGGTCGCGGAAGAATTGCCACGTGTTGCGAACTTCGCGGATCTTATCCATGTCCAGCTCGGCGACAATCAATTCGTCTTGATCTCGCGAGCCTTCCGCAATGATCTGCCCACGCGGATCGCAGAAATAGCTCTGACCATAGAACTCGCCAATGTTCCACGGAGCTTCAGTGCCGACGCGATTGATCGCTCCTACGAAATATCCGTTCGCGACCGCATGAGCAGGCTGTTCCAGCTTCCACAGGTATTCGCTCAACCCCGCGACGGTGGCGGAGGGGTTAAAGATTATCTCTGCGCCGTTCAAGCCGAGGCATCGGGCACCTTCCGGGAAGTGTCTGTCATAACAGATGTAAACGCCGATGCGTGCAAACGCCGTATCGAAGCACGGATAGCCGAGATTGCCCGGCCGAAAATAGAACTTCTCCCAAAAGCCCGGAGCGACGTGGGGGATGTGTGTCTTGCGGTATTTGCCGAGATACGTACCGTCAGCATCTATCACCGCTGCCGTGTTGTAGTAGATTCCCGTCTGCTCTTCTTCATAGATCGGAACGATCAGCACCATTCCGTGCTGCTTCGCGATGTCCTGCATCAGCTTGACCGTCGGCCCATCGGGAACCTTCTCGACCGCATCGTACCAACGAGTCTGCTGCTCAGCGCAGAAATACGGCGTCGTAAAGATCTCCTGAAAGCACAACATCTGCACGCCCTGCTTCGCCGCATCTTCAACCAACTTCATCTGGTTATCCAGATTCGCCTTCTTGATCTCTTCGATCGGGGCATCCGAGGGAGCTACGTTATGGGCCTGAATTAGCCCGGCTTTGATTATTCGTGACATAGGAAGTTCATCGAGAATTACCCAACTTCATCAGCACATAGTACAACACAAACGCGACCCCGAAAGTAACGAACCAAGCGTACATATACAGCGTGTCGAAGACGTTAAGTTCGGCGACCTGCCCGCCAGGGGTGGTCGCAGCTCTGAGAAAACCCGGGACGACGGGGGCGATCGCGACGACAAGCGAGATGATCGCTCGCCAGTTGAACCCGTCACCGTACGAGTAGATGCCGTCAGTCTTAAATAGTTCGGCGAGTTCCAGATGCTTCTTCCGGATAAGGAAATAGTCGCAGATCAGGATACCGCCGATCGCGCCCATCAGGCCGGAATACCCGATCAGCCACGTAAAGATGTACGCGCCCATCGAAGACATCAACTGCCACGGCATCATCAGGATCCCGATCACCGCCGTGATCAGCCCACCCATTACGTACGAGATCTTCTTTGGAGCGAGATTCGAGAAATCGTTGGACGGCGATACGACGTTCGCTGCCATATTTGTCGAAAGCTGGGCGGCGAAGATGACGATCATCGCGAAGAAGATCACCCACGTGCTGTCGAACCTCTTGATGAGTTCTACCGGGTCAGGGATCGCCTCGCCATAGATGATCACAGTCGCGCTTGTCACAACAACGCCAATAAAGGCGAAAGCCGTCATGGTTGTCGGAAGACCCAACGCCTGGCCGAGCATCTGCGAACGCTGCGACTTTGCGTAACGTGTAAAGTCAGGAATGTTAAGGCTGAGCGTGGCCCAATACCCCACTGAAGCGGTCAACGCTCCCGGGAAAATGCTCCAGAAATCGGCTTGCTGTTTCTGCAGGGCAGAGACGCCCGATAAAACATTCCCCATGCCGCCCGCCGCACCCGCTGCCCAGACCAGAAGCACCAAACCACCGAGCAACAAGATCGGGGCAGACCATGACTCAAGATGCTTGATTCCCTCGACCCCTTTCAAATTGATAAGC
>JAQSDP010000031.1 GCA_029945985.1 bacterium
ATACCAATGTTTTTCGGCCTTTGCGGGTAACCCCCTTCTGATCTCGCCGGAGATGCTGGTCGAGGATGACCTTCTTGAGGGGAACTTCTTGAAGAACAAGCCGGACTTTCCAGATCACAAGGTAGATTTTGGCGGCGTGTACGACTGGAAGAACGAAATGCTTCCGAGGGCCTACAAAGCATTTCATCAGACCACGAGCGTCGATCTTCGCGGCCGTTTCGAGAAGTTTAATCAAGAGAATGATTGGTGGCTCGAGGACTACGCAGGGTTTAAGGCGATCAAAGCGGAACATGACGGGAATGCATGGTATAAATGGCCGGATCAGATGAAGCTCCGGATGCCTGAGGCTCTTGCGGCTGAGGCTGAAAGGCTCTATGAACAGGTCCAGGCAGAAAAGTTTTATCAGTTTATTTTCTATTCGCAGTGGGGCCGGCTGAAGGAATACGCAGCGAAGAAGGGAATCAAGATCATCGGTGACATTCCCATTTTCGTCGCGCTCGACTCTTCTGACGTATGGTGTAACCAGGACAAGTTCAAGCTTAACGATGACGGGTCGCCGAAGGTGATCGCAGGCGTGCCGCCGGATTACTTCTCGAAGACCGGCCAGCTTTGGGGGAACCCGATATACGATTGGGACGCGATGCGAAGCGACGGATTCAGTTGGTGGATCGCACGGGTCGCCGCGACGCTAAAAAATGTAGACCTCGTTCGGGTCGATCATTTCCGCGGATTCGCCGCAGCGTGGGAAGTGCCGGGCGAAGACGACACGGCGGAGAATGGCCGTTGGGTCGACGTGCCTGGAATGGAGTTGTTCCATGCGTTAAAGCGAACGTTCGGCGAGCTTCCGGTGATCGCTGAAGATCTCGGCGTGATCACTCCGGATGTCGAGGAACTCCGCGATGGGTTTGAATTTCCGGGAATGCGGATCCTGCAATTCGCTTTCGGTGGGGATGCGAAGAATCACGACTTGCCGCACAACTACATCGAGAACTGTATTGCCTATACGGGCACGCATGACAATGACACGACGGTTGGCTGGTGGTTCTCGCAGGCCGGTGCAGGCTCGACCCGCGACGCCGCTGAGATCAGCCGAGAACATGAATATTGCCTGAAATATATGTGCACCGACGGCAGCAAGATCCATTGGGATTTCATTCGAACCGTGTGGGCGTCTGTCGCACACACGGCCATCGCTCCTTTGCAAGACGTTCTAGGGATCGGCACCGAGGGCCGCATGAATCTGCCGGCGTCGACGGCCGGGAATTGGTTCTGGCGATATACCGACGGTGCGATCACGCAGGAGATGATCGAGCAATTGAGGGAGTTGACCGAAACGTACGGGCGCGATGCGAGATAGCTTTTACCGCAGATAAACGCAAATGAACGCAGATATAAAATCTCTAATGAATTGTATTCTCTTTCAGATCCGCGTTGATCTGCGTTCATCCGCGGTTCTTATCCTGGTGTTGGCGTGTCTTTACGGTTCCACATTGGCGCAGGCTCCGACTTTTGAAAAAGTAGATCCGCCGAGTTGGTGGACGCAAAGTACGATAAATCCCGTTCGCGTGTTGATCCGCGGTAAGGGGCTGAGTGGAGCTCGAATAGAATCCTCAACGCCCGGGATTACCACCGCGAACTTCGACTCGAGTGCGAATGGCCATTACCTCTTCGCCGATCTGCGGATCGCGGAAACGGTCCGCGTCGGTAAATATGATCTGCGAATCGTAACTACCGCCGGCAGCGTCAATTTTCCGTTCGAGATATTTGCTCCTCAACCTAGACTCGGGAACTACAACGGCTTCACACCCGACGACGTGATCTACTTTGTGTTCACCGACCGCTTTGCCGACGGCGACCCGACGAACAACGACCCCGCGAAATCGAAGGGGCTTTACGATCGAAAGAAAGGCCGTCACTACCATGGCGGCGACCTGCAAGGCGTCATCGAGAAGCTTCCGTACATCAAGTCCCTGGGTGCCTCGGCACTCTGGACGACGCCTGTTTACGACAACGCGGACGTTCCGGACACGAAAGAAACCTACCCGCCCGAGATGCCGACGACCACTGGATTTCACGGTTATGGGGCTGTAGATTTTTACGTCGTGGACGAACATTTGGGCAATATGGCAAAGCTCAAAGAGTTCGTTTATAAAGCGCACCAGGCAGGGTTCGTGGTGCTGCAAGATCAGGTGGTCAATCACATCGGTCCATACCATGTTTGGGCGAGCGATCCGCCGTCACCTAACTGGTTTAACGGGACGCTCGAGAAACACGAGTCCAACAACTGGCAAAAGTGGACGGCGATGAATCCCAGGGCGACGTATCAGACTCAGCGTCGCAACATCGACGGTTGGTTCATCGACATTCTGCCCGATCTGAATCAGAACAATCCCGAGGTCGAAAAGTATCTTATCCAAAACTCGCTTTGGTGGATCGCTCAAGTCGGGTTTGACTCCATCAGGATGGACACGCTGCCGCACGTTCCACGCTCGTTCTGGGCGAAATGGGGAGCGGCCGTACACAAGGAATTCCCGAAGGTGAATATTCTCGGCGAGCTTTTCGACAGTGATCCGGTGCTGCTTTCTTACTTTCAGAAGGGACGTCGCGGGCACGATGGAATCGACACCGAGATCGACACTCTTTACGATTTTGGACTCTTTTACCCGATCCGAAATGCTTTCGCCAACGGTGGCAACATCCGGGAAGTTTCGCAGATGTTCGCGCGCGACTGGATCTATCCCAAGTCCAGTGCGCTCGTGACCTTTCTCGGCGTTCACGATATGGAGCGATTCATGAACGAGAAGGGCGCGACCATAGAAGGGTTAAAGTTGGCGCAGACGCTGATAATGACCTCTCGCGGAACGCCGCTGCTTTATTACGGTGACGAGATCGCAATGCCGGGCGGTGCCGATCCGGACAACCGCCGCGATTTTCCAGGGGGATTTCCCGGCGATGCGCGAAACGCGTTTACTTCCCAAGGCCGCACACCCCAAGAAAACGACGTTTGGGTTCACCTAGCCAAGCTCGGAGAATTGCGCAGGTTCCACGAACCGCTTCGCCGCGGACGTTCGCTCGATCTGGTCGACCAAGAGCAGCAGTTTGCGTATGCTCGGCTAACTGACAAGGCCGCCGTTATCGTTATACTTAACAACGACACCAGACCCGCGGAGGTGAATTTCGACCTCTCGTTCATAAGCAAACAGATCAACGTCGACGCCACGCTAACCGACGCCCTAGGCAAATTGTCCGAGATAAAGCTCAACGACGGCAAAGTTAAAGCGACAATTCCCGGGCGATCTGCGGGCGTTTACGTAGTTAGGTAGGCATTTTGCCCCCAAAAGGACGCGAATATCGCGAGAGCCCGTTTCTTAAACTATTCGCTCTTTTCGCGGGCAAAGAAATCATATGGAAAACAAACCGAAGATGACGTTCTGGCAGATCTGGAACATGAGTTTCGGGTTTCTGGGTATTCAATTCGGCTGGGGTTTGCAGATGGCGAATATGTCGCCGATTTACAAATACCTCGGTGCGGATGAGGCGAACCTGCCCTACCTCTGGCTGGCGGGACCGCTGACCGGGTTGCTGGTGCAGCCGATCGTCGGGGCGATGAGCGATCGCACGTGGACGCGGCTCGGGCGACGGCGGCCTTTCTTCCTGGTCGGAGCAGTGATCGCGAGTATCTGCCTGATCCTGATGCCTAACTCGAGCGCGCTCTGGATGGCGGCCGGACTGCTCTGGATCATGGACGCCTCGATCAATATCACGATGGAACCCTTCCGCGCGTTCGTCGGCGACAAGCTGGCGGAAGAACAGCGCACGCTGGGCTTTGTGATGCAATCGTTTTTCATCGGGATCGGATCGACGCTCGCGAATGCACTGCCCTACATCCTCACGCTGTTCGGCGTCGTCGGCATCATGAAAAGCGGCATTCCATACTCGACGCTGATCGCATTCATCGTCGGTGCCGCCGCGTTTCTGTTTGCCGTTCTTTGGACGGTTTACACGACCGACGAATTCCCGCCCGAGGATATCGAATCGTTCCGCCAGAAAAATGCTGAAGGCAGCATCGTTAGGAACATCTTCAAAGAGATAAGTGAGGCGGTTCGCGATATGCCGACGACGATGAAGCAGCTCGCGATCGTGCAGTTTTTCACGTGGTTCGCCCTTCCGTTCATGTGGCAATACTACGGGATTACCGTAGCCCGGCATGTGTTCGGCGGGTCCGAGGAAGGCTCGGCCGCTTTCAAAGAGGGAACGGAATGGGGCGGCGTTTGTTTCGCCATATATAATCTCGTCTGCTTTCTCTTCGCATTCGCCATACCGCCCCTGGCGAACAAGGTCGGCCGAAAAGGTGTTCACGTACTTTGCCTGTCCTTGGGCGGGCTTGGATTGATCTCGACGTATTTTGCGGCGGGGCCGTATTTTTTATGGATCGGGATGGCGGGCGTGGGGATCGCTTGGGCGTCTATACTCTCGATGCCGTACGTTATCCTCGCCGGTGCGATCCGCCCGGAACGCATGGGCGTCTATATGGGCGTCTTCAACCTCTTCATCGTTATCCCGCAGGTCGTACAAAGCTTTCTCACCCCGCAGATCTACAAGTCGGTGCTCGGTAATAACCCTTTGAACGCAGTTATGCTCGGCGGCATCTCATTACTCGTCGCGGCTGCAGCAGTATTTATTGTTAAGGATGTGGGGTCCGCGAAAACGGAAGATGTTTCTGCGGCGGCCGGGCATTAGTTGAGTACGATGCCTCGCGAGCTAATTACTAATTAGCTTGCGAGTTCAAAGGTTAGATTCAATGAAAAGAAATAGATTACTTTGCCTTTTCGTCGCAACGGCCGTTTTCGTTGCGATGGCGAACGCCCAGCCGGCAAGGGATTTCTCAAAGGAAAACGCCCGAGCGTCGCAGGAATGGGTAAAGGACGCGGTGATCTATCAGATCTTTCCCCGGCAGTATTCAGCAACGGGAGATTTCAACGGCATCACGAAAGATCTCGATCGACTGAAGGCCTTGGGCGTCGACGTCCTTTGGCTGATGCCCATCCACCCGATCGGCGAGGCGAAGAAGAAGGGGACGATCGGGTCGCCTTATGCGGTGCGGGATTTTTACGCGATCAACCCGGATTACGGGACGGCCGCCGATTTAAAGCGGCTCCTGGCGGAATCGCACCGCCGCGGGATGAGGGTGATCATCGACGTCGTCGCCAACCACACCGCATGGGACAGCGTCATGATGAAGACCCCGGCTTTCTACACGAAGAATGAGAGGGGCGAGATCATATCGCCCGTGCCCGACTGGGCCGACGTTGCCGACCTGAACTACGACAACCCCGAACTTCGCAAATACATGATCGACATGCTGAAGTTCTGGGTGCGTGACTTCGATCTCGACGGATTTCGCTGCGACGTGGCTGGATTCGTGCCGACCGACTTCTGGGAGACGGCTCGTGCTGAGGTTGATAAGGTGAAAGCCGATACACTTTGGCTCGCCGAGTGGGAATCACCTGATCTGCACCCGAAGGCATTCGATCTCGATTACTCGTGGGCGATGCATGCGATGCTCGACAAGGTGCTGCACGGCCAGGCGGCAGCGCATGAGATCCGCAAGGTATGGGAAGATCAGGCGTCGAAGTTTCCTAAAGGAACGCTGAAGATGCGGTTCTCGGACAATCACGACGAACGTCGGGCGATCGCGCGATTCGGCGAAAAGGGGGCTCTCGCGGCGCAGGCTCTCGTGTTTACGCTTGACGGGGTACCGCTCTTTTACAACGGTTTGGAAGCCGGAGACACGACCGAATCTGGCGCTCCTGCACTATTCGAAAAACGCCCGATCTTTTGGCAGTTTGCCGAACGCCGGCTGGAAATGGTGAAGTTCTATCCTGCGATGATCGCCTTGCGAAAAGGTTCGATAGCGCTGCGCCGTGGAGGCGTGACGTGGCTGAAAAATTCGGATGAGTCACGTGTGCTTTCGTTCTCCCGAAAAGCCGGAAATGAAGAGATCGTCGTGGTCATCAACACTTCAAGCACGCCGTTCTTCGGGGCAGTCGAGGTATCAGGAAGCTTCGACGAGGTCACCCCGAACGCGGCGGATCTCGCGAACGCTTTGCCGTCCCTCAGCCTCGACGGCCACGGTTTCAGGATCTTCAAGCGGCGCTAGCATTTAGCGCCGAAAATTTTTTGGAAAGCGTTCACGAATGAATCTTTCTATTAAGTGAACGGAAATTAACGGTGACCAACACAGTGGCAAGCAAATTCACGGCCATTAGAAGCGGGTGAGGTCTGTTCATTGGGGCTCCTGATATATGTGTAATGAAAAGCCGCGTCTGGGCTGGACGCGGCTTTTCTTTGTTCAGAGTTCACGATTTATCGTGTCTGCTTTCCTGTCGTACAATCATCCCAATGCAAAAGGTCCTGACAGCCGCCCAAATGCGCGAGGTCGATCGCCTCACCACCGAGCGCTACGGCATCCCCTCCATTATCCTCATGGAAAACGCCGCCCATGCCGTCGCCCGCGTCATCACCGAAAAACTCGGCGGCTCGGTCAAAGGCAAATCGATCCTGATTCTGTGCGGCAAGGGAAACAACGGCGGTGATGGAGCGGCGTTGGCTCGGATCCTTTGGACGCAAGGCGCAGATTGTTTCGTCCACCTATTCGGTAACGTGAGTGAAACGAAGGGCGATGCGATGACGAATTTCGACTCGTTGAGGCGAATTGATGAATCACGGGTCACGAATGGTCCGAACGAGAATTGCCTCGTCCTATATGAGAATTCCGAATTCGATAGCTCCGACTTTATCCGCGACACTGATGTCGTGATAGTAGATGCCCTTTTCGGGACTGGCCTTTCGCGGCAGATTGAAGGAGAGCTTGGCAACCTTTTGCGCAAGTTCCCAAAATGGAAAACCCGGTTGGACTCGATTTTCGTGGCTATCGATATCCCGTCTGGCGTTTCCTCAGATCTCGAGTTCGCGGCCGAAGTTGCGTTTCCCGCCGATGTCACCGTATCGTTCACCGCACCAAAGCCAGCGAACGTGCTGACGCCGACCTTTCGAAAAGGGGGAGAGTTGGTTGTAGCCAATATCGGATCACCTCGCGAATTGATCGACGCTCAACCATCCCAACTGTTCGTCGCGGAAGTCTCGGACGCCGCGAAATGGATGGCGGATTCCCGATATTCCGACGACTCCTATAAAAACAAACGCGGACACGCACTGATAATTGCCGGGTCCGAAACCTATTCAGGTGCCGCTGTGCTCTCCGGAAATTCTGCCATCCGATCGGGCGTCGGGCTAGTAGCTCTCGCCTGTCTCGCGGAAGCGAAGACCGAGATCGCCAGCCGCATTCTGCCTGAGGTTATTCTCGCGACGATCGGTTCGAAGGAGTTCGACGAGCTCGCACCAAAAGCGAATGCGATCGCGGTCGGCCCCGGCTTGTCCGCGACCGATCCCGACATCGAATCGCTGGTGCGAAAGATCGTCGAAGAGCGCACGAGGCCTGTGATCGTCGATGCCGGAGCGTTGTGGTTTTTCAATCCGCCGAACGGGATTCCGGGGCGACACGCGGACGAAGGCGTCCGCCTTCCGCTGATCCTCACCCCGCACGAGGGCGAGTTCATGCGCCTCCTTGGCACGGACGACAAGGATGCGATCAAAGACCGCGTTACCGCCGTTCGTGAGTTCTCGCAAGCGAACAACGTCATTCTTGTACTCAAAGGCGAGCGGGTACTGATCGGCCATCCGGACGGCCGCGTCGTCGTGAATCCGACCGGCAATTCCGGCCTCGGCAAGGCTGGCAACGGTGACACGCTTACCGGGGTGCTCGCCGGATTCTGTGCCCAAGCCGCCGCTATGGACATCGACATTTTCGAAACCGTAGTCGCCGCTGTCTACATCGCCGGACTCGCCGGAGACATCGCCGAAAAGAAATACGGCAAACGCGTAATGACCGCCTCCGACGTCCGCGAATGCCTGTCGGAAGCCTTTAGCACAATTGAAGGCGGTGACTGATCGGTTGTTTTCGGTATTTATTTCTTCTTTTCTTCTTTCGTGGAGAAATTCTTTAGGATATGTATCCACGAAAGAAGAAAAGAGGAAAGAAACCGCGGAAAAGAAATGGATTCTAAACAACTTCTACAAATTTGGATCGACGCATTTCAGCGTTGGGATACGGAAGCGGTCGTCGCTTGTTATGCAGATGACGCGGTGAATTTTCAGGTCGCGGCGGGTGAGCCAGCGGTCGGGATCGGGCAGATCCGCAAAGACACTGCCGAATTTTTCCAGGGCTTTCCCGATGCGTGGTCGCGAGTCGATAATTTGATGAGCGACGGCGATTGGGCGGCGTGGGAATGGTTGGGCGGCGGTACGTTCACGGGTGAGTTTTATGGAAACCAACCGACGGGAAAAACGTTCGAGATCCGCGGCTGCGGCTTCTTCA
>JAQSDP010000032.1 GCA_029945985.1 bacterium
CGAGGATAATGGAAAAGGCCGTCAACCGTGATGTACACAAGTTCCATGCGTTCGTAAGATTTAGGAAGGTTGAGATCGAGAACGATGAGTTGTTCGTCGCGTGGCACGATCCCGAGCACTTCACTGTCGAGAGGGCGACTCCGTTCTTCGCCCGCCGTTTCGGGACGATGAAATTCTCGATTTTAACGCCTAAAGGAAGCGCTCACTGGGATCGTTCCGAGCTTACTTTCAGCCCCGCGGCGACACGAGAAATGGCTTCGAGCAGCGATGAGACAGAGGAGTTCTGGCGGCTGTATTACCGTTCGATCTTCAATCCGTTCCGCTTGAACATCAAGGCGATGAAGAAGGAACTCCCGGTGCGGCACTGGCCGACTCTTCCGGAAGCGCCGCTGATCGCCGAATTAGTTCGCGAGGCGCAAGGCAGGTCCTAATTCCGTCCCCGAAACAGGCGAGAGACGATCCACCAGATCGCTAACCCGATGATGCCGCCCGCCAGGTCTATCAGCACGTCAACTGGGGTGCCGGTTCGCCGAGGATCAAAACTCTGGTTCAGTTCATCCGCAGCCGCCACCAACAAAACTACTCCGATCGCCATCAGTGACGGCGCTCGGACCTCGGCAAAGGCCCGGCGCGCGAGGATGGCGAGAATCGCGTACTCGGTCACATGGGCCAACTTTCGGATATAGCCGTGATAGAGCCTGAGGATCTCGGGAGGTGTAGATGGAAAAAGAAACTCAAGAAGCGGCCGAATGAACCGGGACGTCTCATTCATCGCACCCAAACCCGAACCGAGCCCAATGATGACGGCCACCCAAATAGCTAACGGCGCATAGGCCGTTATCCACCTGCGCCGTTTCGAAAATGGAGATTCCATCAACTAACTAGTAGGTCATGGTTGCTGCTCCACCACCCAAAAGAAATAGTAGTAGTCCTAAAAGCATCACGCCTACCGGTATCCAACTCGTCTTCTTGAGTATCGCTGAAACAATACCAACGAACGGCTGGAGAAAGATGTTGAGAATTCCCCAAAGTGTGCCGCCCATTTTGAACGCGGTGACGATGTTCCAAACCCAGCCGATCAGAACGATCCCGATAGCGATGTAAACTAGTGTTCCCATTTTCTCCTCTGGACGCCGAGCCGATAGAAAAGCAGGCTGAGGTTAGCCGAGATCCGAATGGATTTCAACCGTTTCCGAGCCTGCGAATTGTGCGAATACCCCTTAGAGCGCGGCGGCTCCGGAAACCACTTCAATAATTTCTTTTGTTATGGCGGCTTGCCGGATTCGATTCATGTTGAGAGTCAAAGAATCGATCAATTCGCCCGCATTTTTCGAGGCCGAGTCCATAGCAGTCATACGCGAACCCTGTTCCGAAGCGACCGATTCGAGCATTGCACGATAAACCTGGGTTTCGACCTGCTTCGGTAAGAGTTTGCCGAAGATCTCAGCCGCCGGCTGTTCGTAGATATATTCGGCCGTCGATCCCTCATCCTCGTCAGTTGCTTCGAGCTTTGGGATCGGGAGCAATTGTTCGACGATCGGCTTCTGCGAAAGAACTGTCTTGAACTCCGTGAAGACGAGAAATACCTTGTCGATCGTCTCGTCTTCGGAAAACCGCTTGATGATCTCAGCGGAGATCTCGGCGGCATCCGAATAGTTGGCGGTACCGCGGCCGGTGAGGCCGATGTACTCCTCCGAGATCGTCGTCTGACGCCGCTTGAAAAAATCGCGGCCCTTGCGGCCCACCGCTACCATATCAATCGACTTACCGGGGTTCTGAGCGATGAAAGCCTGGGTGGCCTTGATCACGTTAGCATTGAAACCGCCGGCGAGCCCCTTATCGGCAGTTACGAGTACGACAAGATAATTCTCATCGCCACGAGCATCGAGCAGCGGATGCGAGAACTCGTCAGTGATATTAGAACTCAGAGCGCTCAGCACGGCCGTCATCTTCTTTGCGTAGGGCCGTGCGGCTGTGACGCGGTCCTGCGCACGCTTTAGCTTTGCCGCGGCGACCATCTTCATCGCCTTGGTGATCTGCTGCGTGTTCTTGACCGACTTGATTCGTCGGCGCATGTCTAGCAAACTTGCCATAATTCAGTGACAAGTGAGTCGTGACAAGTGACACGCAGCGACGCTCTCGCCACCTGTCACTCGACACTCGTCACTCCCTATGCTGCTGCGGCAGCCACTTCATCGTCGCCGCCTTTGCCCCAGCGGGTAGCCTTAAAATCTTCGATCGCTTCCTTCAACGAAGCCTTGAGATCGTCATCTATGCTCTTCTTTTCGCGAAGTGTATTGAAGACCCCAGGATGGGATTTCTCGATGAACGTCGAAAGTTCTGATTCAAATGCCTTCAAGTCCTCGACCGCGATGTCATCAGCAAGTCCGTTGGTAACGGCCCAGATGATCATCACCTGTTTTTCGACCGGCATCGGCTGATATTGCCCCTGCTTCAGGATCTCAGTCAGACGTTTACCGCGTTCGAGCTGCGACTGGGTCGACTTATCGAGGTCCGAACCGAACTGCGCGAATGCCGCGAGTTCACGATACTGCGCGAGGTCGATTCGGAGCGTGCCGGCAACGGCCTTCATCGCCTTGATCTGTGCCGAACCGCCCACACGCGAAACTGAGTTACCTACGTTGATCGCAGGACGCACGCCAGAGTTGAAAAGGTCGGATTCGAGGAATATCTGCCCGTCGGTGATCGAGATCACGTTGGTCGGAATGTACGCCGAGATGTCGCCGGCCTGAGTCTCGATGATCGGTAGCGAGGTCAGCGAACCGCCTCCGCGTGCATCCGACATCTTCGCCGCACGTTCGAGCAAGCGTGAGTGTAGATAGAAAACGTCGCCCGGGTATGCTTCGCGGCCGGGCGGACGGCGAAGGAGCAATGAAATTTCCCGGTATGCGGCGGCCTGCTTCGAAAGATCATCGTAGATCGTCAAAGCGTGGCGGCCATTGTCTCGGAAGAATTCAGCAATAGCGCAGCCCGAATACGGAGCTAGGAACTGCATCGCTGCGGGATCCGACGCGGTCGCGGCGACCACGACCGTATAATCCATCGCGCCGAAATCTTCAAGCTTCTTAACAACCTGAGCAACCGTCGAGGCCTTTTGGCCGATAGCGACGTAGACGCAGATCACGTCTTTGCCCTTCTGGTTGATGATCGTGTCGATCGCGACGGCGGTTTTACCCGTCTGGCGATCGCCGATGATCAGCTCACGCTGTCCCCGGCCGATCGGCACCATGGCATCGATAGCCTTGAGGCCAGTCTGAAGCGGCTCCTTAACCGGTTGACGATCAATGATACCCGGAGCAATACGCTCGACCGGATTGAACGTATCCGTCATGATCTCGCCTTTGCCGTCAATCGCGTTTCCCAGCGCGTCAACCACCCGGCCGATCATGGCGTCGCCAACCGGAACGCTCATAATTCGCTTGGTACGCTTAACTTCGTCGCCTTCTTTGATCTTCTGGAAATCTCCGAAAAGCACTGTTCCGACCTTGTCTTCTTCAAGGTTGAGTGCTAGCCCGCGAACGTTGTGCGGAAACTCCAGCAACTCGCCGGCCATAACCTTCTCGAGGCCGTGGATCTCAGCGATCCCGTCACCGACCTTAATAACACTTCCGACCTCATCAACAGTCATGCTCGAATCGAAATGCTCGATCTGGGCACGGATGATCTCGTTGATCTCGTTAGCTTTAATTGCTTCCATTTCTATTAACCGTTTATAAGTTCTTCTCTAAGATTCTCTAATTGCGTTCTGACCGAGCCGTCGTAAACGGTCGAGCCGACGCGGGTAACTACCCCGCCGATAATGCTTTGATCGATACCGAAATTTAGCTGAACCTGCTTCCCGGTCAGCTTCTCCAGGTTAGCTTTCAATTCGCCCTTCTGATCAGCCGAAAGCTCCCGAGCCGAGATAACATCTGCGGCAACGCGACCGCTGCGTTCTTCGAGTACGGAAGCGAACTTGTCGTTGATCTCTCTGAGTTCGGTGAGCCTGTCGTTACGGAGCAAGACGCGCAGGAAGTTGGCTGTTGTCTTCGAAGGATTCGACCTTGCGATCAGCGATTCGAGCACCTTTTCCTTGTCGAGATGGGCGATCGCCGGATTGGCGAGAGCACTTCGCAGGTCTGCGCTCGACGCCAGCATCTCTTCCCAGGCTTTTAGCTCGGAGCTAACCGTCTCAGTCTCACCCGTCTTTCGCACAACATCGGCAAGAGCGGTTCCGTAGCGGCGTGCAATGGTTTCAACACCCATGTTAGTTCAAACCTCCGATCGCCTGAATACTCGATTTCACAAGGTTCGAATCCGCGTTGGCATCGATCCTCGAACGAAGTTTTTCTTCCGCCATCCTGATACTCTCTTCGGCAGAAAACCGCTTGAGTTCGAGATTGGCAAGCTGAGTCAGCCGCGAGATCTCGCCTGAGGTCTGATCCTGCAGTTTACTCACTTCGAACCGTGCTGCTTCCTGTATACGCCGTGCTTCGGCGTCCGCCTCAGCTTTCGCCTTATTCAGGATCAACTGGCGTTCATTGTCGAGAGACGCAAGCTTTGCCTCGGCGGTCGTGAAACGAGCCAGAGCAGCCTTTTTCTCTTCTTCAGCCTTGATCAATTCAGCACGGATGGCGTCTCGTTTTGCCTTAAATGCATCGGTTAGCGGCTTTTTTACAAAGTAGCCGATCAACACGACGAAAATAGCCAGATTGATGAACTTCCAGGCCTCAAAGCCGGGATAGTTGAGGTACTTGTTATATAACTCCATGTAGCCGCCTTCGCCGCTTCCGCCGCTGGCTGCAAGGAGCATGAAACTGTAAACGAATGCGAACATACTATCCCTTCAGAATGCTCCCCGCGATCCGGTCGGCTATGCCTTCTGCGTCCGCGGCGATCGTTGCCCGTGCCGCCGCCGCCTGCTCGGCAAGAGCCTGCTTTTCGGCGGCGAACTTCGCGGCGGTCTCAGCCTTTGCAGCAGCAACCAGCTTTGCACGATCCTCGACGGCTGCAGCACGCTGCCTTTCGATCAGCTCATAACCCTCACCGCGGGCCGAGAGCATTTCCTTGTTGAGTTTTGCTTCTCTTTCGAGCGCGTCGTTCAGGATCTTTTCCGCTTCGCCGCCCGGTCCGACCTTCCGCTTGTCGCGGGAGGCAAGAACGCGATTAATCGGCTTGAAAAATGTCCGGTTTAGAACCCAGACCATTATCAAGATCAACGCTATGTGGATGAATAAAGTGCCGTCCGGAAATAACTGGATCCCGGCAAATGCCAGCAGGGACATAAAATTTTGCTAATAAACCGCTGCTAAATAATAAGGACAATTATCGTCCAATGCTCAAAACATTAGAGATTAGCACGCGCAAAATTGAGGGTCAAGGAAGGACAAATCGCGCAAATGCTCATAAAACGCCGCTTTTTAAAGGAAATGCAATGTGGTAGATTCGACGTCGAAATGGCCTCACAAGGATCAAAAAGCCGGGCTCCGCGCAACCGCACAATATCTATTGACGCAGCAGACGCCGACCACTATAGGCGGTACCTGGAAGATACAAAAAACTGCCGCGTGATCGAGGGAGACGCGTTCGAAGAGCTACCTAAACTTCCAATTGGACGGTTCGACCTGTTATTTGCTGACCCGCCTTATAACCTGACCAAAAGCTTTGGCAAAGAAAAGTTCGCGCAAACGTCGGATGAGGCTTATGTGGCTTGGCTGGATTCGTGGGTGTCGTTGTGCGTGCCGTTGCTGAAAGAGACGGCGAGCGTTTACATCTGTGGCGACTGGCGATCTGGAGCGGCGATACAGCGAGTTGGCTCTATATACTTCAAGCTCCGCAACCGGATCACTTGGGAACGCGAGAAGGGCCGGGGGGCGACGGCGAACTGGAAGAACGCCGCTGAGGACATCTGGTTTTTTACGGTTTCGGACGACTTCACGTTCAATCTCGACGCTGTGAAACAACGCCGTCGCGTTATTGCTCCGTATCGCGAGAACGGAAAACCGAAGGATTGGGACGAAGCCGGAAAGTTTCGCGACACGCATCCGTCAAACCTCTGGACCGACATCAGCGTCCCGTTCTGGTCGATGCCCGAGAACACCGACCATCCAACGCAAAAGCCGGAAAAGCTGCTCGCAAAGATCATCCTGGCTTCGACGAACGCGGGCGATCTCATCCTCGATCCGTTCGCCGGAAGCGGAACGACGGCAGTCGTCGCGAAAAAACTTGGACGGAAATTTGTCGCGATCGAGTCCGACGAACAATACTGTCTTCTCGCGGCGAAACGCTTGGAGATGGCGGAAACTGATAAGTCGATTCAGGGATTAGCCGACGGCGTATTTTGGGAGCGAAATAGTAAAAAACTAGCTACGGATAAACTCAGATAGACGCCGATCGGCATCTGCGTTCATCGGCGTCCATCTGCGGTTGAATCGCCTTGTGATAAAAAGAATGTTATGAAGATCGCGACCTGGAACGTAAATTCGCTCAACATTCGGATGCCGCAGCTTGCGCCGTGGGTGGCGGAGGCTCAGCCGGACGTGCTTTGTTTGCAGGAGACGAAATGCGTGGACGAGAACTTTCCGGTCGAAGCGCTGCGAGAGCTCGGATACGAAGCCGCATTCATCGGACAGAAGTCGTACAACGGCGTCGCGATCCTTTCGAAATTCCCGATCACGGATGTGCAGAAGAACTTCCTAGATGACGACGACGAATCGCCTAAGCGAATGATCGCCGCGACTGTGAACGGCGTCCGCATCGTAAACACATACATCCCGAACGGCACCGATCTTTGGACGGACAAGTTCACCTTCAAGCTCGACTGGCTAATGCGACTGCGTCGGTATTTTGACGACCTTTATGACAGCAAACAGGACGTACTCCTGTGCGGTGATTTCAACGTCGCGATGGAGGAAGCTGACGTCTGGAGCGTTCCGCGGTGGACAGGCAAGCTGCATTTCTCTATGCCCGAACGAGCCGCGATGTTCAATGTAAAGCAATGGGGCTTCACCGATCTTTTCCGTCATCTCAACGGAAATGTCCAGGAATTCTCCTGGTGGGATTACCGCGCCGGCGCCTGGCAAAACAACCACGGCCTCCGCATAGACCACATCTGGACCTCGCCCTCGCTCACGGCCAAAGCTAAGTCATGCGTGATCGACAAGACGCCACGATTCCTAGAAAAACCCAGCGACCACACGCCGGTGGCTGCAGAGTTTGATCTATGAAGGTCGCGACTTGGAACGTTAACTCGATCAAGTCCCGGCTGCAACATGCTCTTAAATGGTGTTCGGTTGCGGAGCCGGACGTGCTGTGCCTTCAGGAGACTAAGGTGCTCGACGCGGATTTTCCCGCCAGGGAGTTTGCCGCTCTCGGTTATGAACATCAGGCGCTGTTTGGCGAGGGGGCTTACAACGGCGTTGCGACTCTTTCACTACATCCGTTAGAAAATATCGAGTTCAACCTTCCCGATGACAAGCCTGACGCGCAGCGGCGTCTGGTCGCTGCGACTGTAAACGGCATTCGGATCTTCAACGCCTACGCCCCGCACGGCACGAAGCTTGGATCTGACAAATATCGATATAAACTCGACTGGCACCGCCGGCTTCGCAAGCTTTTCGACGAGCGATTCTCGACCGACGACGATGTCATCCTTTGCGGTGATCTGAACGTCGCTCCACACGAGATGGACGTTTGGAAGCCGACAGTCTGGAAGGACAAGCTCCATTTCAGTAAGCCCGAGCGTGAGGCTCTGATGGATCTCAAGCGATGGGGATTCATCGACCTGTTTCGGCAGTTCAATGGGGAGGCAAAGGAGTTCTCATGGTGGAGCGTTTTCCACAGCGACTTCGAAAAGAACCGAGGCCTGCGTATCGATTTCATCTGGGCATCGCCAACGCTGGCCGAGGATTGCACTGACTGCTGGATCGATCGCGAACCGCGTACGTGGGAACATCCTTCAGATCATGCCCCCGTTATCGCCGAGTTCGACTGAGGCGTCATTTGTAAAGAATTGTCGAGACTGAGTCGCCGAGCTTCAAAATGATTGCTTCGGCCGCATCCCCGGTGCTATAAATATCCTACTTATTTCCGTTCAAATCTCTGAATCAGAACCAGGATCTTGGATTTCGTTGCCGCTCACCCTTAAGCGGCGGTGACGCTTTCAAAATACACGAGAGCCACGCTTGTCTCGCAAAGAGTCAGTGTGTGCTCTGCTCAAGGAGACCTCTCAAGATGAAAAAGTTAGTGTTTTTCTTGTTTGCGGCGGCATTTCTGCTGAGCGCGACATTTATCGGGTCCGCGCAGGATACGCCGCCCACGCCCGCTGAAACGCCGGCAGGTCCCGGCGGACCGCGCCCGGGCGGAACCCCGAGCGGCGAGCCGCAGCCATACGATAAGGTGATCACGAAGGAAGCCAAGTCGAAGGACGGCGTAT
>JAQSDP010000033.1 GCA_029945985.1 bacterium
CAAGCAGTTTTCATTTCCCGGCGGCATCCCCAGCCATGTTGCTCCCGAAACTCCCGGCTCCATCCACGAGGGTGGTGAGCTGGGATATTCACTCGCACACGCGTACGGTGCCGTTTTTGACAATCCGAATCTGATCGCTGCCTGTGTCATCGGCGACGGCGAGGCCGAAACCGGAGTCTTGGCAGCAAGCTGGCATTCGAACAAATTTCTTAATCCAATTCGTGACGGTGCGGTGCTGCCGATCCTGCATCTCAATGGTTACAAGATCGCGAACCCGACCGTGCTTGCCCGATTGAGTTCCGATGAGCTAACCAGTCTATTGATCGGCTATGGCCATGAGCCTTACTTTGTCGAGGGCAATGATCCTGAAACAATGCATCGGCTCATGACGGAAACTCTTGAAACCGTGCTGGCCAAGATACAGACGATTCAGCGCGATGCCAGGGAAGATGGTTTTTCGGGCCGGCCTCAATGGCCGATGATAGTTTTGCGTTCGCCGAAAGGTTGGACCGGGCCGAAGTTTGTCGACGGATTGCCCACCGAGAACTCATTTCGTTCGCATCAAGTACCGTTGTCTGAACTCGCGACCAAGCCAGAACATTTAAAGATGCTCGAAGAGTGGATGCTGAGCTACAAGCCGGACGAGCTTTTTGATGCGAACGGAACGTTGGTCGCCGAACTGGCCGAACTTGCGCCGAAGAAAGACCGGCGAATGGGGGCTAATCCGCATGCGAATGGCGGTCAGTTGCTGAAGGATCTAGTGATACCAGATTTTAAAGAGTATGGCGTTGACGTCCCTAAACCTGGAACGGTCAAAGCCGAGGCAACTCGCGCGATGGGCAAATTTTTTCGTGATGTGAAGAAGGCCAACAAGGACGCGAGCAACTTCCGTGTTATGGGTCCGGACGAAACCGCATCGAATCGCCTCGGGGATATCTTTGACGCGACCGATCGAGTCTTCGTCGAGCCCATCCTAACTACGGATGATCATCTTTCACCCGATGGTCGCGTGATGGAGGTGCTGAGCGAACACTTGTGTCAGGGCTGGCTCGAGGGTTATTTGCTTACCGGACGGCACGGCGTTTTTTCTTGTTATGAAGCGTTCATCCACATCATTGATTCGATGTTCAATCAGCACGCTAAGTGGTTGAAGGTTACACGACAAATTCCCTGGCGGCGGCCGATAGCCTCGCTCAATTATCTACTTACTTCGCATGTTTGGCGGCAGGACCACAACGGGTTTTCGCATCAGGACCCGGGATTTCTCGACCATGTTATCAATAAAAAGGCCGAGGTCGTTCGCGTTTATCTTCCGCCGGACGCCAACACGCTCCTTTCGGTGACCGACCACTGTTTGCGAAGCCGCAATTACGTCAATGTGATCGTGGCCGGAAAGCAACCCTCGCTCCAATATCTCGACATAGAAGCAGCCGCTAAGCATTGCGCTGATGGCATCGGCATTTGGGAATGGGCCAGCACCGACGGCGGTGAGCCGGATGTTGTGATGGCTTGTGCCGGAGACGTACCCGCGCTTGAAGCATTGGCAGCCGTAGATATTCTCCGTCAATATTTTGCCGACCTTAAGATCCGGGTCGTCAATGTAGTTAATCTGATGAAATTGCAGCCCGAAAGAGAGCATCCGCACGGGCTTTCGGATGCAGAATTTGATGCGATCTTCACAGTTGATAAACCGATAATTTTCGCCTTCCACGGCTATCCCACGCTTATTCACCGCTTAACCTATCGCCGTACGAACCATTCTAATATCCACGTTCGCGGCTATAAGGAAGAAGGCTCGACGACAACGCCATTCGATATGGTCGTACTAAACGACCTCGACCGGTTTCATTTGGTGATGGACGTTATCGACCGCGTACCTCAGCTTGAAAACGAAGGCGTCAAGGTCAAACAAATAATGCAAGATCGGCTTTCACGGCATCGCGAATACATCAACAAGTACGGCGACGACATGCCGGAGGTTCGCGATTGGAAATGGAGTTTATAGGTGAACCCGTCTGAGGAAGCGACCGAAACATCGGTGAAAAATGTAAAGTCGCGGGACGAGTACTTACTCGCGCCCTACGTTTACTCAGCAGAACAGATCACGGGTTTGTTAGATGTCGATGTCTTGCAAGGTCTATCGAGCAAAGTGGCTGACGCACGGCTCAATACTGATGGGCCTAACACCATGGAAGCCGCTGTCGGAATCAGCCCTTGGCGGATTCTGCTCGGCCAGTTTAGCAGCATCGTGGTTTGGCTCCTGGCTTTTGCCGCGATCGTCGCCTGGTTAACAGACAGTCAGATCGAAGCGATTGCGATTCTGGTAGTCCTGATCCTCAACGCGTTGATAGGTTTTGCGATCGAATGGAGGGCTGGACGTGCCCTTGACGCTTTGCGAAAGGCGACACATACCATGGCCCGCGTGCGTCGAAATGGTAGCGAACACGTTATCGACGCTTCCGAACTCGTGTCAGGTGACATCGTTATTTTGACGGCGGGTGACCGCGTCCCGGCGGATTCTCTTCTGATCGAATCGGTTAATCTACAAGCTGACGAATCCACGCTGACGGGTGAAAGCGTTCCAAGTGAAAAAAATAACATCCCCGTCGAAATTTCCGCTCCGCTTGCCGAACGAAGTTCGATGCTTTATCTCGGAACGAACATTGCCCGCGGACGTGCGGTCGCGATCGTGACCGCTACCGGAACAAAAACCGAGATCGGCCGCATCGGCCAATTGATCAATCAGACAAGATCCGAACAAACCCCGCTTGAGCGAAAGCTGCAGGAGTTAGGAACAAAGCTCGTATATGTCGTTTTGGGCGTCGCGGCCATCGTGATGGTGGCCGGCGTACTGCGCGGCAGTGACTGGTGGTTGATGCTCAAAGTTTCCGTCAGCCTGGCGGTCGCGGCAGTTCCCGAAGGGCTTCCCGCTGTAACCACCCTCATTCTCGCTCTTGGCGTCTTGCGAATGGCCCGGCACAACGCGATCGTCCGTAAACTCTCAGCGGTCGAAACGCTTGGAAGTACCACGGTCATATGTTCGGACAAAACTGGAACTCTGACCGAAAACCGGATGACGGTCCAGGAATTCCGACTAGCGAACGGGCAGGTTATCCAGCTTTCCGCAAATGACGGGACAAGTTTGCCGGACGCAAATCTTGATAGGCTTCTACGCGTTAGTATTCTGTGTAATGAAGCCTCATTCAACCCGAAAAACGCGGACGGAAAACAAATGATCGGCGACCCCACCGAAACCGCTTTGCTTGTGGCAGCGGACGGGCTTGGATCAAACGTTCAGACAGAACGAGCGACCTATAAAAATCTATACGAACATCCGTTCGACGCCACCACGAAAAGAATGGAGGTTGTTTCCCAAGCGGAAGACGGAAGACAATTTGCCTCGATGAAGGGAGCTCCTGGCGTGTTGCTCGATGCTTGCAACAGTTATATATCCCAAAATGGGAATACCAACGATCTCGATGATGAAAAACGGCGCACATTTTTAGAGATCAACGAATCCATGGCAAGCCGGGAGCTACGTGTTCTGGCTTTTGCGGAAAAGCCCTTGAACGGCGAGGTTGATTTTAGTTCGAATGACGAGTTGAAGATAGATGAGGTAACGAGCAAAGGATATACCTTTTTAGGTTTTGCCGGAATGATCGATCCTTTGCGAGAAGGCGTTGTCGAAGCGGTCCGAAAAGCCCAACAAGCCGGGATCCGTGTGATCATGCTGACCGGAGATCAATTAAATACAGCCCGAGCTGTCGCTCGAGAGCTTAACCTAAACGAAGGTTTCGATCTCGTCGCACTGCATTCTGACGATCTAGTTGCTTCCGACAGCGAAAAGATCGCTCGAATGGCGCGTGAAGCTCAAGTCTTTGCCCGTGTCACCCCTGAAGACAAGCTCCGGATAGTAGAGGCTTTACAGAAAGCCGGGGAAATCGTTGCAGTGACGGGAGACGGCGTAAATGATGCTCCGGCTTTAAAACGAGCCGATATCGGAATTGCGATGGGAATGCGGGGAACAGAAGTGGCGAAGGAAGCCGCTGATATTGTCCTGACTGACGATAATTTCTCAACGATCGTCAAAGCCGTAGAGAGCGGACGTTCCATCTATGCCAATATCACAAAATTCGTTCACATGATGTTTTCTCACAACCTTGGGGAAGTTCTTGTGATCTTCGTACCCATCGCTGCCGGGTTTCCGTTGCCGCTGTTTCCGTTGCAGATCCTTTGGATAAATCTGGTAACAGATATTTTTCCCGCCCTTGCTCTGGCCGTCGAGCCGCCATCGCTTAACACGATGACCCGCGGCCCTTTGTCGGCAAGTGAAAATTTATTATCTAAGCCTTTTTTAATCTTGATCGCCTGGCAGGGCGTGATGCTAGCGATCATTACACTTGCGGTGTATTTTTGGGCTTTGCAGACTTACGGCGACGGAGCACACACCCGAACGGTTACTCTCCTGGCAGTCGTCGGGTCACAGCTCGGACATCTCTATAATTGCCGTTCACGTACCCAATCTGCATTCAACGGGTTTTTTCGAAATCCGTATATTTTTGCCGCGACCGGTGTCGTGGTTGTTTTGCAGATATTCGCGATCTACTTCGAGCCACTTGCTCGAGTGCTTGACACTGTAAGACCAACGGCTATCGATCTGGGGGTTATCCTTATTGCCTTATTTGCTCCGATCGCAATTGTGGAGATCGTCAAGGTAATCGATCGACGCAGATCTCCTGGCTAAGATTGTCAGGCCTTTTGTTGGTCCATAAATTAGTTGCTGATCTTATTTAAGCCCTGATAGGAATTGCCAATAAAGGCAGACACTGAAGATGCCGAACGATTAGAAAGATGAATATTCTTGTTTTAAATTGCGGCAGTTCGTCGCTTAAATTTCAACTGATCGCTACTGACCTCGAACGTATCGAGCACAATGACGACAAGCGGTTGGCTCACGGTACGATCGAGCGGATCGGCGGTGCAGCCATTATTACGCTAACGGCCGAAGGGCAGATATCGCAACGTTCAGCGGCTCCGATAAGGGATATGAGATCGGCGGTTGAGACGATCGTTCGCTGGATGGTATCGGACGATTCCGGTATAGAAGGAATGAATGGTCTCGCCGACATTCAGGCAGTCGGTCATCGGGTCGTCCACGGCGGGGAACGCTTTACTGAGTCGGTCATTATAAGTGATGAAATTCTCCGCGGTATTGAGGACTGCATAGAGCTTGCTCCCCTTCATAACCCGGCCAACATTAGCGGAATTCTCGCAGCTCGTGAGATTTTCGGCAAGGGAATAACGCAGGTCGCCGTTTTTGATACTGCCTTTCACCAGACCCTGCCCGAAAGATCATTCCTTTACGCCTTGCCCTATCAGCTTTATCGGCGGCATAAAATTCGTCGATACGGGTTTCACGGCACCTCAAATCGATACGTCTCTTACCGTTACCGTACGTTGCTAAATATTTCGCGCGAGCAGGTTAACGTGATTTCGCTCCACCTGGGTAACGGTTGCTCCGCAACTGCGATAAAGGGCGGCAATTCGCTAGATACTTCGATGGGAATGACACCTGTAGAAGGCCTGGTTATGGGAACCCGAGCGGGCGATTTTGATCCGGCGATCATAGATTTTATTGCTGCCAAGGAGGGCCTATCAGCGTTGGAGATTGAATCACTTATCAATAAGCAATCAGGTTTATTGGGCGTATCCGGCCTAACAAACGACATGCGCGAATTGCTCGCCGAGGCGAAAGAGAACGGAGACCGACGATCTCGCCTTGCAATAGAACTATTCTGTTATCGTGCAAGCAAATACATCGGCTCCTACTTGGCGGCCATGAACGGTTCAGACGCTATAATTTTCACCGGGGGAATTGGCGAAAATTCGCCGGAAGTGCGGCGGTTGATTTGTGAAAACTTAGCATGGTTTGGAGTGGAGCTAGACCAAAACTCTAATGAATCGACATTTGACGGACTCGAAGGAACTATCAGTACAGACGGATCTCGTATTCGGGTCGTTGTCATTCCGACCAACGAAGAATTACTGATCGCCCGTGATACGGTGCGATTGATCACTTCGAGAAACTCGAAAGCCTAGGACGCGATGGTTCGTAAAATGCTAAAACCTGGCACCGGAACAACAAAACTGCTAATTGGATACGACGGTTCGGGATGCGCACACGGAACTCTCAGCGAACTTCGGTCTAGTGGACTGCCGATGAAAGCGCAGGTAGTTATTATTTCGGTATGTGAAATTTGGCTGCCACCCATTAACCCATCCCCGAACCTCCCAATGGAGAGGGAGATGGCTGAGTATTTCCAAAAGCACGGTGAACAGGTTGAGCGAAATCTCGCCGAGACGAACACGATTGCCTGTGATGCTCGGGACGAATTACTCCGAAATTTTCCTGACTGGAGTATTGAAGTCGAGGTCGTTTCGGGGTCGCCCGCTCGCCAGATTTTGTCGAGGGCCGAGGGGTTTCTTCCGCACATAATTGTGATCGGCGAGAGAGGACTCTCATCGGACTCGGAGACAGGGCTGGGAAGCACGGCAATTACGGTTTTGTCCGAGGCCAAATGTGGGGTACGGATAGCACGCCTCAAACATCAAGAACTGAACCCTCGATCAAGAATTATAGTGGCCTTTGATGGCTCTCCCGGTTCTATGGCAGCGATTAAAGTGGTTGCATCCCGTTCGTGGAGGACAAAACCTGAAATTCGACTTGTCATTATTACCGACCCGTTTACCTTATTGAAACCCGGCCGAGCCTTTGATCCTATTCCCGGTATGTGCGAGGGCACGATGGAGGGTGAAGAAAACTGGGTTCGAATGCTCGCGGTGAGGGCTTTGCAGCTACTACTCGATTCTGGGCTTCCGGCTGCCGTACATTCCTATTCCGGGAATCCTCGTATGGTCTTGCCCCGGGAAGCAAAAACATGGAATGCCGACGCGGTTTTCGTCGGAGCGATATCGGGCACGAGTCTGCCGAAAATGTATTCTCTCGGTTGTAACGCTTTAGCGATTGCGAACCGTGCCGGTTGTTCGGTTGAAGTTGTGAGAAATCCCGGGGACGAGATCAAGGGAAAATTGTAGTGAGCTGGTGTTTTAGAGCCGCGGATCTAGAAAAATAAAGGTGTCTTGCCGACTGACGGTTCGGCCGGGCTCGCCGGAGAAGAAGCACATCGGCGCCTAAAAGCAGTACGGATTTTACGATCCGATCAAATCAAAAAAAGGTCCTGTATCGCACAGTTTCTGTGGCTTTTCGCTGAGCCGCTGATCGCAATTCTGCTCGTCGCGAGCAGGGAATGACTTGTCCGATGTACAGGAGTTGATTTCGAGCGGACGAATACATATACAAACATCGTGTTAGGTCCCAGAGATTCGCACACTCGTCGTCGATTTGCGTCCAATAACCGTAACTTCCTACGTGAATTCTCTCACGATGACGGTGCGTGGTTTCACGTCCACATAGTGTATTTCCTAAAACAATCAATCTCCACCTGTCCGAAAGCAGACACAACTGACTGTGTTCAAACAGGAAATCAGACCCGATCTATTGTCGTCCGTGGAAAAGTGCTTCCGCGACGCAGTAAACGCAACGCTAATCCGCAATTTGTGGATTGAATTGTAAGCGGCACGTGTGTTGCATCGATAGAATTGCTTACAAAGAACTGGCTAGGGAGTCTGTGTTAGGTGTCGGCCCGAGATATCGGGGAGATTTTTATGTTCTTATCAAAACGAAAGCCCTGTAGAGAAATCGGACATCGAGTTGCGATAGCCCTTGTGCTTCTCGCTCTTTTCGGTGGCTCAAGTCAGATCGGTTGGGCCCATGGCGGTGAAGATCATGGCGACCAAAAACCCAAAACGACGTCGAATGCAAAGGGTATTATTTCTCATTCAACTCGGTTGGGCGATCTTGAATTGATGGTAAAGCATCCTGCGATGGAACCGGACAAGTCCACGACAGGATTACTCTTCATAACCAAATTTGAGACGAACGAACCCTTCAAGCTTGTCGAGGCGAAGGTTGAGGTTGAATCAGCGAGCGGGTCGGTATTTATCGCGAAGGTGGAGTCTGGCGAACAGGCGGGGACCTACAATGTCACCTTCCCGGCTATGCCTGCGGGCGTGTATACGATGCGGACAAACGTCTCGCATGACGGAGAAACCGACACCGCTACTTTTTCAGGCATTGATGTAAAACCCGTTGCCGCCACCACCGGAGCCGCAAGCTCCTGGTTTTCGGGAATGTTAATCGGAATCGTCTTTCTGGTAGTAATAATCCTGCTTATCGGCCTTATGTATTTTGTGTGGCGGTTCGCGGCCGGCCCTGGAGTTAACGAGGAAGCACTTTCAGCGTGATAACCACGGGATCGGCTTCTACAAATAACTTAATGGGCGCACAAATCATTTTGAGGATTACA
>JAQSDP010000034.1:0-4991 GCA_029945985.1 bacterium
TACGGCTGCAAAGTGTTCCTGCCGACGCTGCTCAAGCAGGATGAGGCTCACATCGTTAACATCACAAGCATATTTGGGTTTATCGCTCCCGAAGAGCAGACAGCTTACTGTGCATCAAAATTCGCCGTCCGCGGATTCACCGAGAGCCTTCGCCACGAATACAGGGGAACAAATCTTCACGTCGCATGCGTCCACCCCGGAGGCATCCTGACCGACATCGCTCGTAATTCCAAGCTCGGCGAAAACACGCCCGAAACATGGAAACAGCAAGGAGCAAAGTTCTTCGACCGTGTCGCCCGCACCACTCCCGAGGCCGCCGCCGAAATAATTTTCGAAGGGATCAAACAAAAGAACCCACGCATCCTCATCGGCAAGGATGCTTCACAGATCAGTCTGATCTCACGTCTATTTCCAACCCGAAACCTTTCAGTTATCGAAAGACTCGCAGGTCACAAGATGAGTCTGAGAAGGAAGTAGCTATTTTTTTGGCAACGCCATGGTCTCGCCTTCGGCAGATCGGCACCTTGTGAGGTGTCGTTGGAACTAATGAGTACGTAAGAGTTGCTTCGAAGCTTAGGCCGGAACCGCCTGTCCACTCGCCAAAAACAGAAAAGCTGCCGAGTACGATCACGGCAGCAATAGCAATTGGGTGGGATGTAGATCTGGCCTGTTCATATTCTCTCCGGTGGTTTAGGTCGGGGAGGAGCGATCCATTGCACAGACAAGCCCGCGAAAAGTTGCAAAAGACTTATCTACATTTGAATGGAGGCAGCCGGGAATAGTGACTCATCAACCTTCTGGCCAAAAGTAACGGTGCCGATGTCGGTTTCCTCCACGATCTTGTCTCCTTCGAAGAGTACCGTGCGGTACGGGACCAAAGTGCCCTGGGCGTAATTGTAATCGTAGAATCGTCGGCGGAATTTTTTGCCCTCTTCCTCATACTCAAGCATCATGACTCGATAGCTCTTCGCACTCACAAAATAGCGAGTCTTACGTCCATTCTTATCGGTAACGTCGATGAGGTGATAATCAACTCCCATCGCTTTCTCTTTACCCGCCAATGCGATAGTTGATCCGTTCTCCTTATATCGAAGCAGTCCGTCCAATCCGCGAAAAACCTGATTTTGGAAAGCTTTGGTTGCGGCATCCGTCGGCGTGAAGGCATTACCGTCATACACACCAAATGTCCTATCGTCATTCAAGATTAGCGAGTACCTTACGGTCGGAAATTCATGATCAACTCGTAACCTTTCTTTATCGATGGAACCGCCCCGGATGATCCATTTCTGATAGTTCGCGGTCTCCATTCGCCCTTCCCCGTTCATCACGGAGGTCTTTCCACGCTCGATGGTCGTCTTTCTGATCTGCTCGAGTACCGGCCTGCCGCCTGCAAGCGCATATACAAACAATGCCGTTTCCGTGATGGTCTCAGCCGTTGGATTCGCCAAAGCCTCTTTCAGTGATTTAGGCTTCGCCGTGAGAGGTGTAGCAGTTGGCAGCGGTGTCGGGGTGGGCGGCGGTGAATCCTGTGCGATCACACCCACGGCTCCGCCGAGCACAAAAATAGCCAGGAATAACCTAAAGAAAACAAACACTATTGAATTGCTCCCCGAAAACGATGAATATGCTGGACTCTTCAAAACAAAGGCGGATTGTAACATAATTGATGTTTACGGGCATTTTCACCGCGCCGATGTCAGAAAGATTGATGAATTGCCGCGGTGAAAGGATGCTCAAAAGCTTGCGAAACCCATGTTCAACATCGTACTGGTCGAACCTGAGATCCCGCCGAACACAGGCAATATTGCCCGCCTATGCGCGGCGACCAACACGCATCTACATATCGTCGGTGTGACGGGCTTCCGGATGGATGATCGAACTCTGAAGCGTGCGGGGCTCGACTATTGGGACGAGGTTACCCTCCATCGGCATATCGACCTCGATGCTATCTATTCAGCCTATCCTCGGTCGAGGTTCGTCTACCTGACCACCAAATCCGCTCGCCCATACACGGACTGGAACTTCCAGGACGGGGATTTTCTTGTCTTCGGACCAGAGACTCGCGGCCTGCCTGCTGAAGTTCTCGCAGCAAATGATAGGAGCAGCCTCACAATCCCGATGACGAACTCAAACGTTCGAAGCCTTAACCTTGCAACTAGCGTCGGAATCGTACTCTTCGAGGCGATCCGCCAAGTCGGTCGGTAGCGCGTCGACCAGTACCTCCAGCTTGCGGCCATCGTCTTTAGACAGGTTTCTCGCGCAGACCGGATGTGGAAGCCTCAGGCAGATTACTTAGGCCGAAAAAGGCGCAAAAAGGGCCGGGCTTGTGACCCGGCCTGTAGGATAAAATGAACTATGTTTCAGTTGCGTGTTGTAACGAACGAAGATGCCTTGAGATCGTCCGAAAGCGTGAATGTCTGCACGTTGTTCCTTATTGGATAGCGACTCGTGGAAACTGCGGTCAGCACATAGAAGTGTGTTACTGGCAGATCTTTGAATGAGTAGTATCCAAAAGTATTCGTGATAGACCTTTGGAGCAAGCCGGTACTTGCGTCGAGGATAGTGATCGTGACGCCCCGTACACCGCGCCCGTCCATAGAAACGACCCGCCCGCTAACGATCGCACCGGCCGACGAAGGGGCAATTTCGTCACTTGTGAACGTACATTCGATCTGAGCGCCTTCTTCAGCTACTATGCTTACCTGACGGTTTGCGAGATCCACGACCGAGTTGGCTGAATTGCAGCTGATCGAGGACAATTGCCACCCCATCGCCTGAGACTCCGTGACCGTAATAGCGTTTGTTGATCCGAATGCGCTTACATTTGAGTCGGTAAACGTATTATCTGGCTGAAGAGTGAAGCTTGGTGCGGCAAGGTTGATAGCGTTAAATGCGAACGAAGCGGTTGCGACTCCCTCCGTCCGACGATTTGCTCGTTTGCGGATCGCGACCGTAGCAGACAGTGGAGGAGGAGGTGTTCCGCCGAACCAGCTGTAAACCATTTTATTAGGGGAAGCAGCATCAAGGTTCGTGATCGCCCCGATGGTTGCGGTGTCCGATATATTCTGCCCTACTGTCGCCGGGCTAGCGCTAGGATTAGCGGCAAGGTAGAGAGCCGCAACGCCCGCAACGTGTGGAGATGACATCGAGGTGCCGTTCATGACCCTGGAAGAGGTGTCATCGCCGTTTGAGGCCGACGTAATCGCGATTCCCGGAGCCCAGACGTCCACGCAGCGTCCGAAGTTAGAAAACGTCGGTTTGAGGTCTGTGGAGCCGGTTGCGCCCACCGTGATCGCGCTTGCAACGTTAGCAGGAGAATAATCGCATGCGTCCGCACCGTTATTTCCCGCCGACGTTACCACCGTGACACCAGCGCGAACCAATGCACTAACAGAACTATTCAAAGCGTTGGATGTTCCGCTTGCAGTAATACTGATGTTGGCGACAGCAGGGGTGACCCGATTCGCCGCAACCCAATCGATTCCCGCGATAAGTGCGGAGACCGTGCCGGAGCTCGTGCAACCCATGACTCGTACCGAGTGCAGCCTCGCATTTTTCGCAACACCCCAGGTTGACGATCCGATCGTTCCTGCTACGTGCGTACCATGTCCGAGACAGTCCTGATTGCCATCGTTGATGGCGTCGAAATCGGAACTTGCTCTTCCGCCGAATGACGCGTGCGAAGTACGGATGCCTGAATCGATCACATAAGCATGAACGTTTGACGCGTCGGTTGCGTAGGTGTACCGGGTATCGAGGGGAGCATTCCTCTGATCGATGCGGTCCAGCCCCCAAACAGCTGAGCTTTGAACATTCTCGACGGTTGTGTAGGAATCTTGTTCGACATACGCTACGCGTTCGTCACTGCTGAGGGCGAGTGCCTGACGCTCGGACATTGTACTTACGTATCCGGCGATGGCACGGCCGAAGGTATCCTTCACCTTGCCGCCGTACACGTAGCCCAGGTATTCGGAGTTAGACCTTACCGATGGCTCCGCGGCCGCCTTATCAATGTAACCTTGTTTGAGAACGACAATGTACTGTCCGGGAACGGCCTTATCGGCACGCCGGAATTTAGCCGTCTTCTGTGCAGAAGCCGATTGAGGGGCGATCGAAAGTAGCAGTGCTGTGAATGCAGTGAACAGGAAAGTAAGCGCGAATTTCTTCATTCTTTTGCTCCGTTTGTGGTGGGTTAATCTGTGGGGTGCCAGAGGCAGGAACCGCACTTAAGCGGCTCGATAGATATGAGTCTAGTTATTGCACAACAAGTGTCAACAATCTTTTGCACTCATGGAAATATAGAGTCAGATTGACCGAAAATGAATCAATTTCGAAACTTTGGTACTCTAGCGGAGAAGAAGGCCTGATTCTATATCGAGGGCGGCCGGCAAACTTATGGAAAAAAAATTGGCAGAACTTAAAGGAAAACGTATTGAGGTTAATTGCGGGAACGGGGTTGCTTTTGCGGGAGAAAACCTAGGCCTAGAAGATGGGATGTTGAGCTTGGAATGCGAAGGAGCCAAGCGCTTGTTCATCGATACCGCGAAGATAGTGGTGATCTCCGAGGCGTCGGACACGGGCGGAAAGCCGGGATTTATAGCATAGAAAAGCGGGCCGAGGCCCGCTTTTTTCTCAAAACCAGTGATCGCTAGACTACCTTTCCAGATCCGCCGGATTGGAACTCAGGTTGAGCTTCCGAAATCCAACGATCCTATTCGCCCAATAGCCGTCAAATCTCGAGTAGGTGATTCCCTTGCTTGAAGAAGCATGGTAAAACCCATTCGCGTCAGCAACGATACCCATGTGGCCGAGATCGTTCATAAACACCAGGGTGCCGAACCGAAAACGTTCGTCGCCGCTTACCGGCTCCGACATCGACCATAGACTCCGTGCGCTCGATCGAGTAAAGGCCATTCCGCCATCTCCAAAGACCGCCCAAACGAAACCTGAACAATCGTAACGATTCGGGCCGGAAGATCCATATAAATAAG
>JAQSDP010000034.1:5001-8425 GCA_029945985.1 bacterium
CTGCATTGACGACGTAACGTCAGCAGCAAAGATCGATCGCGAAGCGACTACAGAACTCGCGCCAACTGCTCTCGACGAAACTACCTTTGTGACTTTGGATTCTGGAACTGCGGGACGAGGAACTTGGATATCCTGAACGAGGGGAGGGCGATTAGTCGGCCTTGATGAAGTGGAAACCGGTCTTTCGGTTGCAGCGGGGGCAGGCGGTTGGTTTACCGGGCGGCTTGAGATCGAACGAACGACTCTATCCCTATCCTGCGCCGAGGTTTTGATCACAAAACCACCGGCTAAAAACACAAATGCTGCAAACAGATACCAGATCTTCTTCAAATCTTTCAAAACGTAGTCTCCAATTTGTTATTTCTTAAGGGCGGGCTTCAAGGTGCTAAAAACACCGTAAGCGATTTCGGAGACGTCCGAAGACCGCAAAACCATACTCAAATTGTCTTTCGAATTTGAAGGCTAACTTTTGAATGTCGTCCGACGGAAGGGCAGACGCCTAAACGCAAGATCCGTCCTCGACTAAGCCAAGAAAGAGATTAGCATCCGAAAGCGAGGAGCGCAAACGGCTGGTTCAAATTGACCGAGGGCCCAAAATTCTGCAGAGGAGTGACGACTGGCGGTTATCGGGAGCACCGTTGATTCTCGAATACGCGCGGCGATCCCAACAAAGCCGCCCCTCTTGACGGCAGAGTAATACCCGGAAGAGCCGCTACGCCGAGATTTCAAGTGTTCTTGCTGGGATCGGCTTTTGAGCCGATCCCGAACCCATCCATACCCCGCCTTCCGAGCTATCCTTCAGTTGTCCTGTATGCCAACAGATAGAGCCAATGGCGAGACTGTTCCAGAAAAAGAAAACCGCCCGCAAAAATCACGGGCGGCGATCCGATCTGATAAGTACTATGCCGAGAAAGAGGTTCCGCAACCGCAACCGCCGGTGGCGTTGGGGTTTTCGAACGTGAAGCCGGAGCCCATCATGTTCGAGGTGTAATCGACGACCACGCCATTAAGATACTGCGCGGAAAACATATCGACGAAAAGCTTGATCCCAAACTTGTCGAGAATGAAATCACCCTGTTTCGGTTCTTCTTCGATGTTTAGGCTGTACTGAAAACCCGAACATCCACCCGGGACCACCCGTACGCGGAGACCCGAAGTTTCCGGCAGATCTTCTTCGCTCGCGAGAAATTTCTTGATCTCTACCGAAGCGCTCTCGGTAACGTCCAATTCAACTGCTGGTGCTGCTACTGCTGCCATATATAAGTTCGTCTCCTAAGATTTCTAGGATCCAAGATTTGAATCCTTACTTTAATGTCAACTATAACGAGATTTCTTACAAATTTCAAGGCAAAACAGCTTCATCCGAACCAACTTCAACTCGAGGACGATACTGCTCTTTCTCCTTGTCTCGCTGTAGGTAAGGAATGCCTTTCTGCATCCACTCAGGTGCCGGCGCTCCCTTGAGTTTGTGATCGAAGAATTCCTTCATTCGACGAGAGTAATCCTTCTGATTCTGGCGTTTCCGAAGACCGTGAAACTCGCCGTTGTAGTTGAAGAAATAGACCTCTTTGTTCAACCGGCGGAGCGACAGATAAAACTCGATCCCCTGATACCAGGGCACGGCATCATCATTGTCATTGTGAAGCATCAAAACTGGCGTCTGTACTTTTTGCACGTGGAATAGCGGCGAGTTCTCCATGAACTTATCCGTCGCATCCCAGATGGTTCCGCCGATACGGCTCTGCGTCCGCTCGTACTGGAATTGTCGCGGAATGCCGGTGCCCCAGCGAATGCCGTTGTAGGCGCTAAACATATTCGAGACCAGGGCTCCTGGTGCCGCAGCCTTGAACTTGTTCGTCTGTGTGATCATATAGGCGATCTGATATCCGCCCCAACTGTGGCCCTGAATGCCGATCGCGTTCTCATCGACAAAGCCGGATTTAACCACGGCTTCGACCCCCGGCATCACGCACTTCAACGCGCTCTTGCCCGGGTAGCCCGTCTTATAGACGATATCCGGCATAAAGATCACGTAGTCGTTACTCGCATAATAGCTGAAATTAACCGACGTGCCCGGTCCTGGATTTTGAAAGTTGTGTACCGTATCCGAGAGCTTCTCGTACAGATAGACGATCATCGGATACTTCTTCTTCGGATCGAAATTGTCGGGTTTGATCACGATTCCCTGCAGCGGTATCCCGTCCGCACTCTTATAGCGGATCAGTTCCGAACGGCCCCAATTGAATTGAGCCCGCTGAGATTCACCGTCGCTCAGCCTTCTCGGCGAAGCCATATCGCCCGCCGCTGTCCAGACATCCGGGTATATATCAAATCGAGATGCCTGGAACATCAGCCGGTCCGCGGCCTTTGCTTTCGTCGGATTGTTGAAATTCTTCGCCTGCATCACGAGTTTCTCGGGCGTCCCGTCGAGTTTCACGCGATAGAAACCGGAGTCACGCGTATCTTCATTCTCGGCCCTTAGAAGCATTGTTTGTCCCGGCGATACGAACCGCTCATCTGGATCGAGACGGACGTAGCGGAATTCGGTCTTTGCACTGCGACCGTTGGTCAGCAGCTTCGCACCGGAACCATCGGCCGAAACCTGCCAGATGTCGAAGTGGTCGTTTATCAGGACTTCTTTGTCATCTTTCGTCCAGCCGGAAAGTCCATATGGAGGAGCGGCGCTGGGAGTGTCGTTGTCCTCGCGAGCGAACGAAACCTTTAGTTTCGCGGTAAGGTTCGTGACCTTCATGTCGGCAATCGAGACCGAGTTCCAGTCCTTCCCGTCAAAATAGACGACGTACTTCGCGTTCGGCGACCAACTTGCTCCGAACTGCCCGCCTTTTCTAAGAATCTTTCGTGTCCCGTCGACGGTGTTCACCAGATAGGTATCGCTAAACCCCGGATCGTAATTTCCGCGAATGCGATAGTCGCGGTCATCAATGCCGATCGCGTACAAACCGTTCGAGCTCGGAATCACCGTCTCCATCGTCGTATCGCCAAGCTGGACGAATTTCTGATCAGCGATATGCCAGACAGCGCGGTACGAACGGTCCCGATCCGCGATCGCCCTAACCTTTTGCGTCGGCTGAATGTAATCATCCTTCCAGTGCCAAAGGTCGACTGCTACTTTTTCCTCATCCGGGATCGCGTTGTTCGGATCGGGTTCGGGATCGGGTGTCGGCGAGCTGCTAATAAAAAGCCGGCTTCCGTCATACGAGAACGCGAGCGATCCTTTTTCGCTGACGACATACTCAGGCCGAAATCCTGCGGTCTTGACCGACACGACCTTAGTCGCAGATGGAGCGCCCCGTTTCCAATGAAAAACCTCAAACTTTGGCTGCTTCGCAGCGACATCGTCCCGGTCGCTTATGAACGCTAGCTGTTCCTGCTTTTCATCCCACGTGAACTTGGTGTACTTACC